>JANHAI010000042.1 GCA_024464205.1 Candidatus Methanomethylicia archaeon | reverse complement strand
AGCTCCTTGAAGTCCTGCCAGGAGGCTATCTGGACCGGCAACTCACGGCACCTCCCACGTGTAGGTCTCGAAGCCGCCGATCCTGACCGCCAGGATGGGCTTGAGGTTCTTCGTGAGCTGCAGGGCCTCCTCGTAGGGGATCGTCCTGCCCCGCCCGTACCGCAGGTGCTTCCTCAGCTCGCACCTAGTGACCTCTCCGTCCGTCTTGGTCAGCTTCAGGAACACGGCACCGCAGCCTCCTTTTCCATCAACAGCTTGACCCTCTGGACCTTTTCCCAGAGAGCCCGGCGGATGAAGTCGCCGCGAGAGACGCACTGGGCTTTCGGCCAAAGTTCATCTATTTCAGCCAGGAGGTCCTTAGGCAGTTTTACAATGACCTCCTGACCGTCTATTCCCGGTCTTCCTATCTTGCCCATAACAAACACCTTATTATTTAGTGATTATTACTAAGTGAAAAGTAGTATATAAGCATATTGTTTAGTAATAAGCATTAAGTAATGAAAAAAGATGTATAGTAAAAAGTGGTAAGTGATATGTGTGAGCTTATGTGCTAGAAACATTAGAACAAACAGCTGCCTGTAGGATATTGGTTTATCTTTATAAAGAAGGGGATTTTGCTGTTTCCGAAATAATTAGAAAGGTAGGCAGCTCTCAGCAGGCAATCTACAATGCCCTCCGTAAGCTCAGGGACGCCGGTCTGATCCAGGAGGAGCTCGAAGAGACCTTCCCCCGCAGGCGCCTGATATCGCTCACCGAAAAGGGAAGGAAAGTGGCCGAGAAGCTGGAAGAAATTGAAGAGGAGTTGAGTAAAAATGATCTATGAATTACTTGTATTGGGATATACGTTAATTTCCTTACTTATTCAAATAAAAAAGGGTGTGGAGTGGTTTAATAAAACACAAGAATGTAAAGAGTTAAGAAAGACTATTGGCGAAAAAATTCAAATTATTGAGAAAAATTTTCAAGAAATTCGAGAAGGTCTTGTTATTTGCATTAAGAACATACCATCAATTAGCTCTTCAGATTTATATCAAGAGATACCGCATGAGGCTGAAGCAAACATTACAAGAGTCTATGATCTTATGATCGATAGTTTTGAAAAACTTGCAGAATTGAAAACTTTGATGTCAAGCCATGCGATAAATTGTTTAAATAACCAAAAAGATCGAGCAAAGCTCCGAGTTTTTTTAGAGAATTTTGATAGAGCTGTATTAAAGGTAATAAATCAAATGCCAAATGCATTAAGTCAGATATTAGATACATCAGATCCGCAGGAAGCAATAAAATCAATTCTCAAGCTATTTGAAGTCTCAGAACCGACGGAAGATGACAAATCCTTGGCGCTACCTTTTATTGAAACTATAATCAGTGTGAGAGGAAAAATCTCGATAGAGGAAATAACCTCTGCTCCACATATTAAAAAATATATAAATACATTAATAAAAGTTGTTGAAGCTGGGCGTCCTTACAATTTTTAATATGATAGACGTTTAATAGGGCATCTTCGCTATATGGTATACGTCAATTTCCATAAAGTGATCCTCATGCCCGCCCTCCTCGTTTCTGAGTTAGTTTGCCTTGCTTTTTGTTAACGCCCTAACCCCTCAGGGTCTTGCATTGGCGTGGGGGGCGGTGACCCTGACGCGCCTTAATGGCTTTTTCCCCAGCAATGCTGCTCCGTAAGCCCTAGTTGGCTCATGCCTCCCATTATACAAAAACAGGTATTAAATACCCCATTTTCGATATGCAATACTGCGTAGTCCAGACTTAATTGGCGGGTGCATGCTTTGGGCGAGGGCTGCACGTTCAAGGTCTTCACGAGGATGGCTGGGGGGTACAGCCCCAGGGGGACTAGCCTCGGGAGCAACCCTGGCATATTTGAGGACTTCGTGTCTGAGCTCGAGGCGGGCGAGCCCGAAGAGGTGCACCTAGCGCTCTACCTCTTCAACAACCCGCACCTATACAGGCGGCTCTTGGGCATAGCTTCGCGCGGCGCCAAGGTGACCGTGACCACTATCCCTCTGAGGGGGTACGACAAGAGGAAAATCGGGCTTGCCCGGCAGGTGTACGCCCAGGTCCTGTCAGACGGGGTCTTAGACCTAAGGGTCTTCCCCCACATGTACTTCTGGTACGGGGCGGAGTACGCTGGGGGCGGGGCGTCCTACAGCCTCCACATCAAGGCGGGGCTGGTCAGGCAGAGGGACGGCTCTTACAGGGTCGTCCTGGCGTCGGGCAACATGGCGCCCGGCGACCCGACCCACACAGAGACCGCCGCCTCCGCCTCCGTGCCGGCGGGATCCCCAGTCGCCAGGGCATTTTGCGCATTTTTCGCCGAGCTAGAGGCGAGGTCCAAGCCGTACCCGGAGTACCTCGAGGCGGCGAAGGGGCTCACGGGCGGTCTGGCGCAAGCCTTTGACTTCTCTTTCGTGGGCGGCGCAAGGGTCGCTGACTTCGGTCCTGCGAGGGGGGCTGGCGCCCTCTTCACTGCGCCATTCATAACCTACGAGGGGAGGGGCTCAAGCCACTGCGCGAGGGAGCTGCTGGTCGAGGCAGCGCTTTCAGCCCGAGGGCGGCTCTTCTTGTGCGCCCAGCACGCCCACGACATCATGCCATTCGACGGCTACGGCGGGAAGACCCTCCTGCGCGCGGTAATAGACGCAAAAAGGGGGTCCTCCGCCATTGACGCGAGGGTCCTGAAGCAGGTATCCTCTTCGGGGCTTGCAGACAAAAGGCGGGCAGCCTTTGCGGAGGCGCATCTTTACTACGCCGGCGTCCCGCAGAGAGTCAACAAGCTCGTGCATGACAAGTTCTTGGTCTCGGACGGCTTGGCGGTTGTGGGCACGGGCAACTTCACCGCGACCCAGTTTGGGTGGGGCGCAAGGCGGATGAAGTGTGTGGTGAGGGACGCCCCACTGGTCGAGGTCGAGCGCGCGGTTAGCAGGGCGGCAGACCTCTTTGGTACCCCGGCGGGGCTGGTAAAGGCTACCCTGACCCGCCCAAGCAAAGGTCAGCCGAAGGTCCAGATAATCAAGGAGGACATGTTCTCAGAAGTGAACTGCCTTGTGGCTTTGACTGGGGCGGCTGCAGACTCGCTCGCCAGGCACTTTGAGTCCCTCTGGGGGCACCCCTGCTCCTCGCCGGTAAAGATCCCCTTCTAGGCTTTAAGTCGCGCCCCCTGCCTCCGCAGAGGGGCACAGGTCCGAGAGCGGGCACTTCCTGCACTTTGGCCTCCTGCTGCACACCAGCGCAGAGAAGTCTATCAGCGCCCAGTTGAACTCCCGCCCCCTCCCCGGGGGGATCATCTGCCTCAGCCTTTCGGCGATCTCGTTGTCCTTGAGCCCGCGCCAGCCGAAGAGCCTTCCAACAACCCTCCTCACATTTATGTCAACAATGGGCTCGTCCATACCGAAGGCAAAGCAAAGGACTGCGCTGGCCACGTACTCGCCTACCCCGCTGAGCCGGAGGAGCGCCCCCTTGTCGCTTGGCACCGCCCCGCCGTGCTCCGCAACCAGGCTGCAGGCGAGCTCCTTGAGTTGCCTCGCCCTCTGCCTCTGGAAGCCGAGCCCCCTTATAGCCGCCTCTATGTCGCTCACTTCCGCCGCTGCCAAAGCCCTGGCGTCCGGGAACTTCTCAAAAAAGGCGCCGTACGCCTTTAGCACGTGCCCATAGGTCGTCTGCTGCAGCAGCTTTTCAGCCACCAGCACCCTAAAAGGGTCGCGCTCGCGCCGCCACGGGAAGTCCCGCCCGTTGGCAGAAAACCAAGAGACCAGCCGCTGGGCGAACTCCTCTCTTTTTCCCTCTGACCCCTCCCATTCGCCCAAGCCGCTAGCGCCCCCTCTTGAGCACCACTATCCTGCCTTTTGACCCAACGTTGACCTCGACCCTGCCCCCAAACTCAGCGACAAAGCCGTTCTCTATAAGTATGGTGTCGCCTGGTCTGACGAGGTCTACCTGCCCCCTCCACAGCTTGAGCGCGACCCTCCCTGTCTCGTCTTCTACTGTAGCCACTGCCCTCGCAGCAGTCCCGAAGCGGGTTTTGACCTCCTCTGGCTCCCCTACGCTAATTACCTTAACCTCGAGCGTAATGCCTTCCATCCCCGCCCTCACGTCCTTAGCCTTCACTCGCGGCACAGCTAGCCCTCCCCCTGAGGCTCCAGCCCTGCCTCAGCCAAGGACTGGAGGACCGCCTCCGCGACCCTTCTCGCGAGGAGGGGCGGCACAGCGTCGCCGATCAGCGCGTACTTGTCTACCAAGCCGCCAACGAACTTGTACCAGTCCGGGAAGGTCTGGATCCTTGCGCACTCCCTCACAGATAGCCTCCTCGGTCGCCCGCCTGCTGCGAACGCCCTTTCGTCCCTGCCGACCTTAACCATTTGCGGCGAGTCTGGGTGCAGGAGGATGTGCCTGGCGCTGGCCAATATCGTGTAGCTTGGTCTGCCCCAATCCATAACCCTGTTCCTCGACATGAATATCGAGGAAAAGCCCCCGTTGTACACCTCGTCGCCCGCCCTTTCCTCCAGCGGCGGCAGGTCCCCTATCGCGTCCCTCAGCGTCCGCCACCCCTCGAGCCTCCTCCCCCACGCGTCCACTCGCGGCGCCCTCGCGTGCGTCGGCTCAGGGAACCGGACCTTGAGCCCCAGCCCATTCCTGGCGCCTATGAAAAACACCCTCTTCCTTTCCTGCGGCACGCCGTAGTCAGCCGCATTCAGGAGCCTCCACGCCACCTCGTAGCCCTCCTTGGCGAGCGCCTGCCTGACCGCCTCGGAGGCGGTGGTTGTGCAGCGCCTGACAAACTCGAACTTGGCGCGGAGGGCAGGGTCGCTGGGGGCGGCGCCCCTCAGGGCGTACTGCGGGGCCGCCCGCCTCCTTTTCCCGACGCTCTGCAGGTCCAGCAGCTCGTTCATGGCTGCCAGCGCCCTCGCCTTTTCCCCCTCAGGGAGGTCCTCTCGGAGCGCCACCATAGTAAGGATGCCCCTGACGTTTTCCATTACGCAGATGTACGGCTTGAGCGCCCCCACCACCTTTACGTAGTCGTAGAAAAGCCTTGCCCTAGGGTCGTTCGGGTCCCTCTTTCCGGCGAGGGAAAATGCCTCGCAGGGCGGTCCGCCGATGACCACGTCAACGCGCCCCCCAGTAATTTCCAAGAGGCGCCTGCAGACCCCCTCGTCCCTGATGTCGCCAAGTATGGCCTCCGCCTCGGGGTGGTTTGCCCTGTAGGTCTCAATTGCACACTTCCAGTTGTCTACAGCTGCAAGCACCCTAAAAGATCGCCCGCCAAATTCTGCCATCTTAAACCCAAGCGTTAGTCCGCCCGCGCCGCAGAAGAGGTCTACGGCGGTGTATTGTGTTGCCACTTTAGTTACCACCCTGCAGCCTTTTAGCCGATGCCCTATTGCCTCCTGATCTCAAAGGTCTTCATACAAGCCTTTAATCTAGCTATTTGCTTTGCTCGCTTAATATTTTTCGTTAGGAGCCGCCAGCTCGTTAGTTACTCAACTTTTTTAGGGAGGAACCTATCTTCCAGCCGATCTAAGCATTTGCCCATGATTTTTGAGTATGTTTCAAAAAGCTCCAGATCTTTCAGTTTCGGAGGAATGCCGTCGGGGTGGATGAACTTGTTCCTGACCTTGATTATTGTCCGAAATGCTACTTCAAGCTCAGCTTCGTCATCAAACCCTTCTGGTCCAATAAAATATTCCTTGAAAAGATCAAGCTTCTTATCGCAAATCAGCGCTTTGCATTGTCCGAGGGTGAACTTCGAGTAGCCCACTTTTGGGTCACCTCCTCCTAGGGCTTTTTTTGCCTGCCCATAGATGCTACTGTCAATTTTCGGCAATTCAGACTCAAACCAATCATCACCATACGTGGCGGTCATTACTAAATTAATCGCCGCCCTTACCCTCCGATCAATATCTATTGCCCGCTTTTCATAAGGGTCTTCTAAGCCCCGAGAGAAACTGGAGTCGCCAGTCTGAGTGGCAACATAGTTTGCAGCTTCCCTCAGGAAGCTATCCCTGCCCAATTGGCTAGTGGTCCTTGCTTTGAGTTGCTTGAGATCCTGAGGGCTGGGGAATCGTTTGCGCATCATCTCGGCAAATGCGTTCACGTATTGCTGGTAGTTTAGTACGTTGAGATCTTTCCTCTGAAATTTAAGCGCCCTAACGATCAGCTCGAAGAAAGAAATTAATATTGCGATCCCAGAGTTCGAAAGGCAGAACCCCTTGCTCCCTAATCCCCAGTCATCGCTCATCTTTGTTTGTACGCAGTGGAAGAAGCCTTTTAGCCCCTCTGCTAATGCTTTTTCAGAGCATTTCTTGGCTTTCTCTTCATAAAAAGGATTTGCCGCCTCATTCCTAGTTGTTGATCTTGCCAAGCCTGCCTTCTTTATGCTGTTGCAGATCCCAGAAAGACTGAGCAACCCCTTTTTCTTCCTTATGCCCTTTGATGGCACATAAATCTTCTGCTTGAGCGGCCCGTCTTCGTTTAGCGCTTTCGCTACCCTTGATATGATCCCGTCCTCATGATCGCCAAGCATGTCGCCATTAAGGTCCCACAGAAGATCGGGCGGCACAGGCTTTTGGTATTTGTTTATGTCTAGGAAAATCTTGCATTGCTTCTCTAGGGGCATTTTTTGGAATGCTACAACAGGCATCCAGAAACTTTCCACCGAATTGGCAAATGAATATAGCCTATGCTGTCCATCAATTATCCAACATGCCCTATAATCCTTTGGAAACTCGAGCGTGCCGTAAGACACGCCATTCTCTGTTGAACCCCCGATAGGAGTGTACCTGATTTCCTCTGATAAGTCTTCCCTGAAAGCAACTATGATATTATTGGGGAGTAGGTTTCCTGCTTTGACATAATCCCTTATTTTTCTTAACCTTTCCTTATCTAACAGGCGCTGGTAAAAACGCTCTTTCTTGGACTCCCTCCTTGCCACATAGCAAACCTCTAGCAGTTCCTTAGGGTCGACCAGAAAGCTGTACATTATGTGACCCTTGATTTCTGCCCTAAAGGCAGGCAGCGACATTGTAGAGCCAGGCTCAGGTCTTATGCCCATCTCGCCCAAGAGGTTGAACTTTGCGTATTTGCCAATTTTCATGTAAAGGTCCTCGTAATATTTCAGGAAGTTCTCGTCCCAGATGTAAATTCGGGGCGTTTCATTGGCATAAACAATATCCTCATGCCTTACGCGAATATTCTTGACGGCAAGGGCATACCTTACGTTTGCATACTTACCGTACACAGGGTCCTCCTTAATTTTTTCCTCCAATGTCCAAATCTTGCCCCTAAAGCCCTCAATCTTGCCCCTTAGGGGTTTAAATTCTTCTTTTAATGACATAAAGCATTCAACAACAATGAGAGTCCGATCATGCCCGCCAACAGCGTCGACCTGAATGCCTCCGATTCTGAAACTGTCACTTGCGCCGTTCACATCCTTGAAATCCAGCCTATTCAGGAACCCAACTACTTCTTTCTCAAAATCGGTCGCTTGGTCTTTGGCAGACATGTGCCATTATTTGTTTTTTCTGGATTTAAACCATTCTAAATTATTTATTGCTTTTATAAAATGATTACTTTTTATAAATAATAATAATTATTAAAATTTTAAGCCAACTCTATCACTTGAGCACTCCCAGCTCCTCCCTCAGCTGCTCCAGCTTCCTTTCCTTCACGAGCGCCAGGACCTCCTCAACCGCGCGCCTGCACTCCTCGGCTGAGGAGCACCCCTTCATCTTGACCAGCGCAAGCTCCAAAACGCCCTCGCACTCCCTCCAGCCCACCCTCAGACCCCCCGGTCCCTCCAGGAAACGCCGTGCGTCTTCCTTAAATGGATCACCAGCCCGTTCCACGAGGTGCAGACCCTCCTGCAGCCGCGGTACCTGCACCTCACCCTGCCGCTCGGCAGC
>JANHAI010000041.1 GCA_024464205.1 Candidatus Methanomethylicia archaeon | reverse complement strand
CCAATAATTGTTGGGTTCGAAGGTCCGTTGACGCTCGCCGGTCACATGGTGGGGGTGGAACGCCTCTGCCTCATGATGATACGCAAGCCAGACCAAGCACAAGAATACATCAGGAAAGCCGAGGATGCCTGCCTGATATACGCTAAAGCCCTCCTTCAAGAAGGGGTCGATGTGATTGCCCCTGCAGATCCGACCTCCTCGCCTTCAGTGCTGAGCCCACGGATGTTCGAAAAATTCGCAAAGGAGCCTCTAAAACAGATAGCCAGCATTACTAAACAATCGATACTTCACATTTGTGGGAATGCAACACCCATCATAGCCCACATGGCAGAATGCGGATTTGGAGGTCTGAGCATTGAAGAGAAAGTTGATGTTGCTGCCACAAAGAAAGTGATTGGAGACCGAAAAATTGCGATTGTCGGCAATGTCCCGTCTGCTGGTGCCCTTTTGAATGGAACTGAGGAAGATGTACTGCGGGAATCGAGGAATGCTTTGGCTGCAGGCGTCGACGTCTTGGCGCCAAGCTGTGGGATAGCTCCTAGGACTCCCACAAAGAACTTGAAAGCGATGGTAAAAGCAGTAAAAGGTTAAAGATTGTATAGTGATGAATTTTAAAAGGTGCCAATTTTTTTAGGGGGGATTAATCTTAAGCCCCCGCCTCCTTCTTTATAAAGTTCCCTCGAGCCAAGTCTTGATATACTCGTTCTGCTCATCAGACATCACATCAATGGCGATGCCAAGGCTTTGCAATTTCAATTTTGCCACGCTCTGATCTATCCATTTCGGGACCTCATAAACACGGGGCTCAAGTTCCCTTGCGTGGCATGCAATGTATTCTACGCTCAATGCTTGGTTAGCGAAGCTCATATCCATGACCTCGCTAGGATGGCCATCGGCGGCTACAAGATTCACGAGCCTGCCCTCAGCTAGCAGGTATATCTTCTTCCCCCCTTTCAATGTATATTGATCAACGAACTGTTTGATCCTGGACTTGTTTTCCGACGCTTCCTCAAGATCATTTATGTTGATCTCCACATTGAAGTGCCCCGTATTAGCCACAATCGCACCGCTCTTCATCTTCAAGAAATGTTCCTTTCTGATGACATTCTTGTTGCCTGTAGCAGTGACAAATATGTCCCCTATCTCCGCCGCGTCTTCCATCCTTTGCACCTGGAAGCCGTCCATCACTGCTTTCAGAGCCTTCACAGGCTCAACTTCTGTGACTACGACCCTCGCCCCCATCCCGCGCGCCCTATTCGCCAAGCCGCGCCCGCAATGACCATACCCTGCAACAACGAATGTCTTGCCTGCTATCAAGATGTTGGTTGCCCTGATTATGCCATCAAGAGTGCTCTGCCCAGTTCCGTAGACATTGTCGAAATCCCATTTTGTCTCAGCATCGTTGACTGCAATTATCGGGTATCTTAGCACGCCTTTCTTCTCCATTGCCCTGAGCCTAACAACCCCCGTAGTCGTCTCTTCAGTCCCGCCTATCACTTTCAAAAAGCTCTTATCTCTGGAATGCAGCGCTGTGACCAGGTCGGCTCCGTCATCCATGGTGATGTCCGGCATCGCCCCTAACGCTGTTTCTATGCAGTCATAGTATTCCTCTTTTGACTGCCCTTTCCATGCGAAGACCTTTATCCCCTCGCTCGCCAAAGCGGCTGCAACATCGTCCTGTGTTGAGAGCGGATTCGATGCGATAAGTGTGATCTTCGCCCCGCCTTCCTTAAGGGTCTTAGCCAATAACCCCGTCTCCTTGGTGACATGAAGGCATGCAGAGATCTTCAGTCCTTCCAGTGGCTTCTCTTCAGAAAAGCGCTTCCTAATCTTCATCAGTACCGGCATATGTTCCTCTACCCAATTCAATTGGCCTTTCCCCTGCTCCGCCAATCGAATGTCCTTAACCCTATATTCCATTTCACTTCACCCTTTCCATCATATTTTCTGTAATGCATTATCGTAAGACTTCATTCAAGCCTCTTATTCTTCGCCCTTGCGATTATTTCTGGGTCTAAAGCTATCTTAGACACTTCGGTGACGGGGACCCTCACCTTACTCTCATCACTCGTAAGGTACCTCACAGGGAAGCCCTTCCCCACCCAATACTCCTTGATTTCCGATATCAAATCTCTGTCTTCTATCATAGGTCTGAAAACCTTATTCATCAGGTCTATCAGGCCCTGGTCATAAATCCATTCATTCGGATCTACAGTATGCGTCTCATCGAAAGCAAGAAAGACCTCGGGGGCATCAAGCCTCTGAGAGGCAAGGCTCATGAAAGATCTCCTGCTCAGTACTATTGTTGTATATATATGGTGTAGCAGCTCATGAACTAAGCACGCCCTCAAGACCTCCTCAGTCGAATATAGCAGGAATGGCAGCGAGATCGAAACGCAAAGCTGATATGTGCCATCGAAGCGGTGGATTCTCGTAGACGCGTAAATCACCGTCCCCGACGTGGATGCATTGAATCTCAATATGCTCAATGCCGGATCAAATATGATCTTCGGGTATGAGAGTTTTGAAGCATGCTCGACCTCTATAATCGCTTTTCCCAGGATCGGCAGCTTCTCGTAAAACTTCTTTAAGATGGCGTCGTCTATCTTCCCTTTTTCATGGTATTCATGGACCATCTCTGCATGGAATCTGCCGTCTGTGATCATGTTAAACTACTCTGAGCTGACTTCCGATAATCCTTTTAAACATTAAAGCTTTTTCTGCGTAATATCGAGTCCGTTTTTAGGACTATTCCTCTCCTTCTATTCTGACCTCTATCTCCTCGCCATTTACCTTTATCCTAAACCACTTCACTTCCTTTCTTCGGTTTTCGGTCTCCTCGATCTGAGTCAGCTTGATCTCTCCCTTGAAGAATTGGAGCGCGAGTTGTGGGAAGAGCAGGTATGTTAAAGCATCTTCGTCTTTTTTGAAATGTTCCCATGCTGCTTTTGGTATGTCCTCCATGGAAGGGAGTGTCGGTGGAAGCCCTGGCTGGACCTTCTCAAGTAGTTCCCGGCTAATTTGGCCTGGGGGCTTCCCGTAATGTCCCCTTACGTAGTTTTCCAGCTCTTTTATCAACACGCTATATCTCTTTCCAGTTAGAATGTTCATTACCGACTGGGTCCCCACTATCTGGCTCATAGGGGTGACGAGAGGGGGGTAGCCAAGGTCTCTGCGGACTACGGGGACCTCGGCGAGTACACTTGCCATTTTCGACAGAGCATTGTACTCTTTCAATTGCAAAACAAGGTTTGACAGCATTCCTCCGGGTATCTGGTGCCTCAAGGCGCGAGGATCTATCCTTTCCGTCGCCTCGGATGAGTACCCTTTGTACCTGTCCCTTATGCCCTCGAAATAGTCTGCAGCGTCATTTATCAATTCCAAGTTAAGGTGCGCAAGTAGGCCCGTTCCTCGAAGCGCCTCGTAGATGGTCTCAATTGCGGGCTGTGAGGCGCCAAACGCAAATGGGAAAAGCGCTGTATCTATGAATTCTGCTCCCGCATCAATCCCCTTGATGTAAGAAAGGGAGGCCAGGCCGCACGTGTAGTGGCAGTGCAAGGCAACGGGTAGCCCAGTTTCCTTCTTTATCCCCCTTACTATGTCGTAAGCTACCCTCGGGGCGAGCAAGCCTGCCATGTCCTTAATCCTGATCGCGTCGACATCCATCTCCGCAACCCTTTTTGCAACGTCAATGAAATGATCAACCGTGTGTATCGGGCTCAACGTATAGACGACGTCTCCATGCACTTCAGCGCCTACAGCCCTGGCTGTTTTAACGGCTACCTTCAGGTTCTCTACGTCGTTCAGGGCATCGAATATCCTGAACACGTCCACCCCATTTTCGTAGGATCTCTTGACAAAATTCTCTACTACTGAATCGGAATAGTGCCTGTATCCGACGAGGTTCTTCCCCCTGAGAAGCATGACGACCCTCGTCTTTTTTAGATTCCTCTTTATCTTCCTGAGCCTCTCCCATGGATCCTCGTTCAAATATCTTATGCATGCGTCAAAAGTTGCCCCTCCCCAAGATTCCATCCCATAAAAACCTATGTCATCCATCTTCTCGAGGATGGGCAACATATCATTAGTCTTCAACCTAGTGGCGAATAGCGATTGCTGGGCATCTCGGATTGTCGTGTCGATCACTTTCAGCAATGCCATCCACCAAAAGATATAGGTAAAACCTGCATTATCATTTAAAAACATATTGTTTTACTTTTGTAAATATCGGCAAAATTAATTTCTTATCAATGCCCGATCTGCTTTCAGGTTTATGCATTTATTTTTCTTTTTTTTTGACTTGTTTAACATAATGAATTTAAAGCACGCCAAATAATTGCAATTAAGTGGAAATGCAGATGAGCGACCTTACAGTGGCACTCACAGAATCATTGATTGGCATGGCGGTTACCCTGGCCCTTCTTGGCGCCCTCGCAATGATATTCCAACTCATAGGCAAATATGAGTTGATGGCGAAGCGGAAAGGCGCTGCACCATCGCTCGTTATTCCTTCACAAGCTGGGTCTGACGACGACTTACCTTACATCGCAGCAGCAGCTTACCTCTACATGAAGGCGTCTTCTAAAAAAAGACGTAAGGGTGATGAAACGACTTAAACTAGTTGAGGTGATTTCCATGAAATTCAACATAACAATCAACAAGAAAAAGAAAAGCATTGAAGTAGTTCCTACAGGTTCAAGCCTGTTGAAGGTCATGGTCGACGGCAAGGAGTACGAGGTCGAGCTGGAGCCAAGAAGCGCCGTCCCCTTAAGCGCCACGCCTCAAATGGACGACGAGACTGCGTACATCGCTGAATCCATTGAATATTCGGGCGCTCCGCAAGAGGTAGCCAAGGCGGAGCCAGCCGAGCGGACCGCACCTGGTGAGATCCAATACGCTCAAATCGAGATCAAGTCTCCCCTGCCTGGCATAATATCTTCAATCGAAGTTGAGGAAGGCTTAGAAGTCAAAAAAGGCGATGTGTTGGTCTATATAGAATCCATGAAGATGCTGAACGACATTGTGGCGCCACAGAGTGGTCGGGTTCGCTCGGTAAGGAAGCGTGCAAACGACAAGGTTGACATAGGCGAAGTGCTTATGGTATTGGACATCCCTGGTGAGTGACTTGTTCGAAGAGTTGGGGAGCCAGATATTAGAATTCCTCCTTAACAGTGGCTTCTTTAAAATCACACTAGGGAACGTCATAATGATTGGCGTCTCAGCAGTCCTCATGTACCTCGCCATAAAGAAGGAGTATGAGCCGCTCCTCCTCCTCCCTATTGGCTTCGGGGCGCTCTTGGCCAACTTGCCTCTGAGCGGCATAACAGAGGTCGGCGGCTTCCTTTTCTATATCTACAAATACCTATTGGAGACTGGCATTATCCCTCTCTTGATCTTTATTGGGATCGGTGCCATGACGGATTTCGGGGCGCTGATATCTAGCCCGAAGTCTTTCCTTCTGGGGGCAGCTGCCCAACTGGGCATCTTCATGGCTATCATATTGGCAGTGTTGTTCGGCTTCAGCATCAACGAAGCTGGTGCGATTGGAATCATTGGCAGCGCAGATGGACCAACCACTGTCTACACGGCATCAAAGCTGGCACCTTGGCTCCTTGGACCTGTAGCAGTAGCGGCGTACTCGTATATGTCGCTCGTACCGATAATCCAGCCCCCTGTCATAAAAGCGCTTACGACCAAGAAAGAGCGGATGGTCAGGATGCCGCCCGCGTTGAGGGAAGTCTCGAAGAGGGAAAAGCTTCTCTTCCCAATCATAACGACATTGGTCGCCTGTCTTCTTGTGCCTTCAGCCTCCCCATTGATAGGATCTCTTATGGTTGGTAACCTACTCAGGGAATCCGGGGTTACCGAAAGGCTATCCAAGGCAGCGCAAAATGAACTGATCAATGTTTCAACAATCTTACTCGGATTGGGCGTCGGCGGTACTATGGCAGCGGAAAAGTTCCTCACCATCAGCACATTGACAATCCTCGGCTTGGGTGCTTTCTCGTTTGCGACTGCCACTGCTGGTGGGGTTCTGCTTGGCAAATTGTTTTACGTCCTTACGAAGGGGAAATTCAACCCAATGATAGGTGCAGCTGGTGTCTCAGCAGTGCCCATGTCTGCCCGTGTCGTCCAGAAAATTGCAGCAAAGGAGGATCCCGAGAACTTCCTGCTGATGCATGCAATGGGGCCGAACGTGGCAGGCGTTATCGGCTCTGCAATAGTTGCAGGCATATTGCTCTCATTCGCCTAGATAAGTTGCGCTATGGTTCAGAAGACTTGCCATAACCTGTTGTGTGCATTCGAATACAATAGAAATCCATCTGAAGAAAAATATAATTCTTTCAAAAATAAATGATTGCAATCTGGATTTCTCCGCTTTATTTTTAATTTGAAAGTCAGTTTTATTTACAAAAATTAAGTTAAATTTTATATAGAACCACAAGTCTATTTTAAACAATTCTGAAGGTGAGAATTTGACTAGAGGAAACAAGGAAATACTTGCAAATCTCGAACAAATCGTCGGCGCTGAATATGCAACCAATGAGGAAGCGAACCTTCAACCATATACATGGGACATGACATGGGCAGAGCCAAGGATGCCTGACTACGTAGTTATGCCAAAGACAGTGACTGAAGTCCAGAGAATTCTGAGGCTTGCCAACCACAAGAAAGTCCCAGTAATACCATACACCAACGGAACCAACATTGGAGGCCTTTGCGTACCCGAAGAGGGCGGAATCATAATGGATCTCAAAAGGATGGATCAGATCATAAAGATCGATCCAGAGACCTGTTATGCTGTCATAGAGCCAGGCGTCAGCCACGCCCAGTTCTCCAGGGCCCTAAAGGAAGCTAACCCTCAATGGGAAGGCGATGTATTCAGCCAAGGTTTCGAGTTCGGCTGGGGAGTTCATCCTCCATCAGCATCAGTCCTAGCCATGGCAATAAATCATGGCATTGGGCACCTAAACGGTAGATTAGGGATAAACAGCCAGCTAATGTCAAGCATGGAAGTAGTGCTACCGACCGCTGAAGTATGCAAGATAGGCTCATGTGCCTACTCCGACTCATGGCACTCGTTCATGCCACTGCCAAGGATGGACGGGCTGTTCACTGGTTGGCTTGGCACAAGCGGCATTGTGACAAAGCTAGGTGTTTGGATATTCCCAATCAGGCCATATAGGGACGTATTGACTATAGCGGCTGGAAGCGCTGCAGACATGACACGCTACATGGTCCATTGGCGCCACTACTCGCTTTGTGATGAAGTCACTGCTGTAAGCTGGTGGCTCGCGCAGATACCCATAGTCTTCCCATACCACGACAAGCCGAGCGACGCTCCAGAGTTCTTCAGCTACACGGTTATTTCAGGGTGGTCTGAGGAGGAGCTCAACTACAAGCGGAAGATGTGGAAAGAAGTGGTTGCCAAGGAAAAGGCAAAGGGCACAAAGCTGATCGACTTCGAATACCCGCCAGAGGCAAAGAGGGGCAGGACCGAGCTCCCAAGCAGGATCGTAGGATCCACAAAGAACTATTCCAAGTCGTGCGGAGGAGGAATAGCGTGGCCAGGTACCTTTGCACCATGCAAGAGCTGGCCTGTTCTCTACGAGAAGTGGAAGGAGATATACATCAGGCACGGCCTATCGCCAGCAACAAGGTTCACAGACTACCAGGGTGCGCACTATGGCATGCTCCGCTGCATGACTCCATTCAACAAGCGCGATCCGAATTCTGTCCAAGCAGCGAGGGATGCAATGGTCGAGTGTGTTAGGGCAGGCCTCTCATACGGTATGCTTCCATACAAGCCACCAGTTGAGTACCAGAACGAGCTGAACGCCGTTGCTGATGCGGGATACCTCTACTTGGAAGCCAAGATAAAGGACATGCTTGATCCAAACAACATACTGAACCCAGGCA
>JANHAI010000040.1 GCA_024464205.1 Candidatus Methanomethylicia archaeon | reverse complement strand
ATTATGTCTGTAATTGGCTCGGGGGTTGGTGCCAAAAGGAGAGCTGCGCCTAGTCTTTTGAGGTTGCCATGAGACCTCCTCTGACCCGGTTTCCCAACCAAACCCTTCAACGACTTCAGCTCAGCGTGAAGGCCTTCGTAAATGTCAATGGTTTCTCCGCACGTCTCAACTACGGCCCTATTGGCAGCTTTCATTTTCCCACCGAAAACGAACGCGCTTCCGCAGTTTAAAAAGGCTCCATGAAGGGAAATTAGGCGAAACATCTAAAAAGATAGAAGTGGGAAAGATGTGGGAAAGATTTAAATATCGAGCCACAAATTTGCATGCGTGGTGCAGAAGATGCAAAGGAGGAGTTTAGTTCACAAGGTTCCAGACCCCTAAGGGGTTCAGGGACCTTTCGCCAGATGACGTCAAGAAATACCTCTTCGTCGAGAACAAATTCAGGCAAAGTTTTGAAAGCTGGGGATACCGGGAAGTAAGGACTTCCACATTGGATTTCTTTGACATCATTAAAGAGGGCACAGGCGAGGGCTTCGCAGATTCGCTTTTTAAAGTCCAGGATTCGGACGGGAAGCTCCTTACTTTGAGGGGAGAGGTAACCACTCAGATAGCCAGGATGCTGGCATCGAGGGCAAGAGATGAGACGAGGCTCTTCTACATCACCAACTGCGTGAAGTACATCGATTCGGATGCGAGCGGCCAGAGGGAATACTGGCAAGCGGGTGCCGAGCTGATAGGCGGAGATGCGGCATCGTCTGACGCAGAAGCCATTGCGCTCGCCCTTTCGATATTGGATTCGATAGGCCTGAATGGAGCTCAGATCGATGTGGGGAGCGTGGGGCTGTTCAGGTACGTCTTAAACTACTTCGGCGTATCCGATTTTGAAGGGGTGATCCGAGCGGTAAAGAGGAAGTCGGTTGACGACCTTAGGGGCATCAGCATGAATCCTCGCGCCCTGGAGATGTTCATTTACATGATCAGCAGGAGGGGGGGGATCGAGGTCATTGACAAGCTGTCAGAGATGGCTGACGGGGATCTCGGAGGGCAGAAGGGCTACTTCAGGAAGCTTTTCAGGCTGCTCGATGCCTACGGGTGCGCAGGGCGCGTTAAGATAGATCTTGGCACATTGAGGGAGATGAAGTACTACAACGGGATCATCTTTGAGATTTTTCTGGGAGGCATAGGAACTCCGCTTGGAGGGGGAGGGCGTTACGACGCGATGATGAAGGAGTTCGGGCTCGAGGAATCGAGGGCGACGGGCTTTGCAATTAGCGTAGATACGTGCATAAGGGCACTGGAGTCATGCAATTTCAGCTTTAATTCAAAAGAGAGGCCATTAGGCATCTTCTTCCTCGAGGGCTATGAGGAGGCTGCCATAGCTTTGGCGAGGAGGCTGCGCGCAAACGGGAAAGGGTGCTACGTCAGCGCTTATAACGGCGAGAGAGAAGGCGTCCTTGTGTCCGAGGGCGTCCTCGATCTGTCCACGGGGAAGGAACTGCAATTGGAGGGCATGGGCGGACTATGAGTGGAGAATTGATAATTGCGATCCCCAACAAGGGGAGGCTGAAGGAGCCGGCCGTCAAGTTGCTCGCGAAGATGGGAATCCTGACAGACGGATCTGACCGCGAGTATTTGTCCAAGACAACCGACAGGGAGGTGAACGTCCTTTCCGTCAGGGCAGCCGACATACCAGTGTACGTCTACTACGGGATAGCGGACTTGGGCATAACAGGGAAGGACATCATTTCCGAAAAAGGGCTCGATCTTTATGAGATAATGGACCTTGGCTTCGGGAAGTGCGATCTTGTCGTGGCGGTGAGAAAAGAGATGCCTTACAAGAGCCCTTCCGATATACCCCAGGGGTCCAGAGTGGCAACCGAGTTCTCCAACATTACGAAGCGTTATTTCGACGGACTAGGGATACAGGTCGAGATCATCGAGCTGAGGGGGGCGATGGAGATAGCCCCCTCATTGGGCCTGGCTGACGCGATAGTGGACCTCACGAGCACCGGAGTTACGCTCGAGAGGAATGGCCTCAAGAGCATCGGAAAAATACTGAAGTCGTCTGCAAGGCTAATCTGCAACAAGGTCTCATACAAGACCAAGTACTCAGCGATAGAAATGGTCACGACAAAAATGAGGGATGCTTGATTGAAGATAATCGACGGATCCACATTCGAAAGCAGGCTTTTCACCGTACCTCCAGATGTGATGGCGTCAGTCAGGGCAATAGTTGAAGACGTGAGGCGGAGGGGCGACTCGGCCATAACGGAGTACACCGAAAAGTTCGACAGGATAAGGATCGAGGCTGATGATTTCAGGGTCGACGGCGAGGAGATGAGGAGGGCATTCCTCAACGCTCCAGATTCGCTGAAGGGAGCCCTCGAGCGCTCAGCAAGGAGGATCGCAGCTTTCCAGGATGCCCAAATGCCCGAGAACGTCTCTCTTGAAGTCGAGGAAGGCGTAACGATCAGGGCTGCTTTTGATCCTTTGGAGTCCGCTGGGATCTACGTTCCAGGGGGGAGCGCCGCATACCCGTCCACAGTCCTGATGGCAGCGGTGCCGGCCAAGGTTGCCGGCGTAAAGCGGCGCGCGCTGTTCACGCCGCCACGCAGGGAGGGGGGAGTCCCGCAGAATATCCTAGCTGCTGCCCACCTCGCCGAGGTTGACGAGCTCTACGGGATTGGCGGGGCACAGGCGATCTCGGCCATGGCTTACGGCACCCGGACGATCAGGAAGGTAGAGAAGATAGTTGGGCCAGGGAACATCTATGTAACGGCCGCAAAGATGGCGGTAAGCCAGGACGTCGCGGTGGACATGCCCGCGGGGCCAAGCGAGGTCCTCATTTACGCGGAGTCCTCAGCGAGGGCGGAGTGGATAGTCGCGGATCTCGTCGCCCAGGCAGAGCACGATCCTAGAGCCAAGGCGATGCTTGTGACGACGAGCAGGGAATTGGCTGCCGAGGTCTCGTCAAAGTTCAATGAAGCCTGCAGGTCATGCGAAAGGAAGGAGATCCTGCAGGGTAGCTGCAACGAAGCACTCGCGATCGTAGTCCCCGACAGGCAGAGGGGGGTCGACCTAATCAATTCAATAGCCCCAGAGCACCTCCAGCTGGTTGGGAGCGGGGCCGAAGAAGTGGCGAGCCTGATCAGGAACGCAGGGGCGGTATTCGTAGGCGACTACGCGCCCGTACCCCTGGGGGACTATGCTGCGGGCACAAACCACGTCCTGCCGACAATGGGCTGGGCGAAGAGGGCATCGCCCCTCTCAGTAAGGGACTTCCTGAAGTGGAAGGAATTCATCAGGTGCACCGAGGAGGGCTTCAGGAGGATAGCTGACGATGCCATGGTATTGGCATCTTCAGAGGGACTGCCCAACCACGCAAATGCAATATCATTGAGGCTGAAGGAGGCGGGCAGGTAGAGCCTGCGCCACATCCGATGCCGGAGGGAAAAACATGGATCCAAGCGGAATGATAGACCCGGAGATCAGAGATCTGTTGTCAGCTAGGAAGGGCAAGGAGGCGTATTCAGATGCTTCAGACGCATCCGCCCTCAGGATGTCGTTGAACGAGAACATGCTCGTCGATAGGAGCTTCAGCAGCACAATGCTGATTGAGGCTGCCAGGGCGGTCGACCCGAGGGCGTACCCGAGGCCGAAAGGCGCCCTGGCATTGAAGGCGATCGCCGAGAAGTATGATCTATGGGAGGACCAGATCGCAGTCGGCAACGGCTCGGACGAGCTGCTGGAGCTGATAATGAAGGTGTTCGTGGGGAGGGGCGAGGCGCTGACGGTAGAGCCCACATTCGAGATGTACAGCTTCTACATAGGGCTCATGAGGGGCAAGGCATCCCCGGTCTATTTGAGGGATGATTTCAGCCTCGACGCTGACGCGGTCCTCTCGAGAGTAGGCGATGAGACGAAGGCAATCATAATATGCTCCCCCAACAACCCCACCGGCAGGCAGTTCGCCAAGGACGAGGTCCTGAAGATCGTGGAAGATGCCGACAGGCTAGTGGTCGTTGACGAGGCGTACGCTGATTTCGCGCCCTACAGCCTCGTGGACGAGGCTGTGAAATACCAGAACCTCCTCGTGCTGAGGACTTTCTCGAAGGCTTATGGCCTGGCAGGCCTCAGGATCGGCTATTGCGTCGGGGACCACGAGTTGATAGAATGGATCAGGGCTGCGCAGAGTCCCTTCAGCGTGAACGCGATCGCCCAGGAGCAGGCGAGGAGGGTCCTTAGCAACAAGGAGATTTACGATATTTTTGTCAGGAAAGTTGTTGAAGAGAGGGGATACCTCATGGCGGAGTTGGAGATGATTAACGGGGTGCAGCCATTCCATTCCGATGCGAACTTCATCCTCTTCAGGATTATCGATGCCAAAAAGAACTCGTCAGATGTCGCAAGGGCGCTGAGGGATAAGGGGATCGAGATACGCGACAGGGGCGGATTGCCCATGCTGGAGAATTGCCTGAGGGTCACGGTCTCTACAAGAGAGAACAACCAGAAGTTTGTAAGGGCGCTACGAGAGATAGTAGAGGGAGATTGAGATGGCGAGATCAGCTGAGATTGTAAGGAAGACGAGGGAAGTTGACATTAAGGCTAGGGTCGAGCTCGACGGCAAGGGGGAGTTCGCTGGCAGCTGTGGCTCAGCCTTCATGGACCACATGATCAGGACGCTCTCCAAGCACAGCAGGATCGACATCGCCATTGACGCTAAAGGCGACCTGAGACACCACATAATAGAGGATGCGGGGATAGCCATTGGAAGGGCGATAGACAAGGCCCTTGGGGAGAGGGATGGGATACAGCGGTTCGGATACGCTTACGTCCCGATGGACGATTCATTGGCAAGGGCAGCGCTGGATCTCGGTGGGAGGGCGTACAGCAAGGTCGAGCTGAAGCTCTCGGGGGCGAGCGTAGAGGACACAAAGGCAGAGGACATCCTACACTTCTTGGAGACTTTTGCCCAGTCATTGAGGTGCAACCTCCACATCAGGGTGCTGTACGGCACAAACGACCACCACAAGATAGAGGCAGCCATGAAGGCAGCCGCTCTGAGCCTGCGCATGGCCGTATCGATCACTGGCACAGGCGTCCCAAGCGCCAAGGGTGAGATATAGTGCGCGTGGCTGTCCTGGATCTTGGGCTGGGGAACCTGCTCAGCATAAAGAGGGCGCTCGAGAGGCAGGGGGCAGATGTCTCGATCCTTTCGGGGTGGGACGGCGGCACGGATCTGCCTCCCGCAATCGTCCTCCCAGGGGTGGGGGCGTTCAGGGACGGCATCTCGGCATTGGGCAGGTTCAAGGGCGCAATCGAGATGGCGAAGGGCGGCGGTGCCACAGTCCTCGGCATATGCCTTGGCATGCAGCTCCTTCTCTCCAAGAGCTACGAAGGCGGAGAGTACGAGGGCCTGAATTTGATAAAAGGCGAGGTCGTGAAGCTCCCCCCGTCAGTGAAGGTCCCGCACATGGGCTGGAACTCCATAAGGATCCTGAAGAGGAGCCCGATAACGGATGGGGTGGCTGATGGCGAATTCTTCTACTTCGTTCACTCTTACCACTGCGCATTGCAGGAGGACGTGGCAATCGCGGAGACCGAGTACGGCACAAAGGTCGTGGCGATGGTCGAGAAGAGGAACATCTTCGGCACTCAGTTCCATCCGGAAAAGAGCGGCGCTGCAGGCGCCCGGATAATCAGGAATTTCCTGGAGGTCTCGAAGAGATGAAGGTGATCCCCGCGGTTGACATATCGGGCGGGAAGTGCGTCAGGCTGACCCGAGGCAGGATCAACGACTCAAAAGTCTACTATGAGGACCCGCTGGAGGCTGCAAGGAGGTGGGAGGGCGAGGGGGCCAAGATGCTGCACCTTATCGATCTAGACGCCGCGGTCGGCGCCGGGGAGAACAGCGGATCTGTGATGAGGGTCATCCGAGGCGTCAGCATACCAGTCGAGGTCGGGGGAGGCATAAGGAGCCTCGAGAAGGCGAGGGGGCTCATAGCCGGTGGCGCAGCGAAGGTGATAATAGGCACGGCAGCAACCGACCTCAAGATCGTCAGGGACTCCCTGAGGGAGCTCGGCCCCGAAAAGATAATGGTTGCGGTGGACCACCTGATGGGGAGGGTGGCCATCAGGGGATGGAAGGAAGTGGTGGACCTCGACGCAGCCACACTCTGCAGGAGGCTCGAGGAGGAGGGGGTCAGAAGCATAATGATGACTTCCATAGACAGGGACGGGACCATGAAGGGGCCGAACCTTGAGTACGCCCTTAAGGCTGCAGGGATCCTCAGGAGCGAGGTCTACCTTGCAGGCGGCTTCTCCTCGCTGGGAGACATACTGCTCCTCCGCAACTCGAGGATCGCAGGCGTCATAATCGGCAAAGCCCTCTACGAGGGGAAGATCTCGCTGAAAGCTGCTATGGAGGAAGCGAATTGGCGCTGACGAAGAGGATAATACCGTGCCTGGACGTCGACAGGGGTAGGGTCGTCAAGGGAATAAGGTTCAAGGACCTCAAGGACGCTGGCGATCCTGTCGAGCAAGCGCTGACGTATGAGCGCCAAGGCGCGGACGAGATCGTCTTCCTTGACATCACGGCATCATCAGACTTTCGGGAGACCGTCTACGAGATGATAAAGAAGACGGCTTATTCGCTCTCGATCCCATTCACTGTTGGGGGAGGGCTGAGGTCATCTATTGACGTCCGCAAGGTCTTGCTTGCAGGCGCCGACAAGGCGTCGTTGAACACCGCGGCTGTGATGAACCCGGAGGTGATAAGGGAGGGCGCCGAGGTCTTCGGCAGCCAGTGCATAGTCGTGGCAATAGACGCCAAAAGGGCGGGTCCGGGCAGGTGGGAAGTCTACACCTACGGCGGGCGAAGGCCGACTGGGTTGGACGCCATCGAGTGGGCTCGGCGCGCAGAGCAGATGGGGGCGGGCGAGATCCTGTTGACGAGCATGGACTATGACGGCTCAAAAGACGGCTATGACATAGAGCTCACGAAGGCTGTGTCAAGGGCCGTGAATATCCCCGTCATAGCGTCAGGCGGAGCCGGGAACCCAGAGCACATATGCAGGGCGCTTGTGGAGGGTGAGGCGGATGCGGCCCTGGCAGCATCGATCTTCCACTACGGGGAGTACAGCGTGGAAGATGTAAAGAGGCACCTCAAAGGAAAAGGTGTAAGCGTTAGGCTGTGATAATGGGGGCGATGTTCGGTTGAGTCTCAATGGGAAGGGGAAGACGTTCAGCGAGGCTGAGGCTGGCAAAATAATAAAAGACCTCGATTTCGCAAAAATGGGCGGGATAATCCCAGCCATAGCGGTCGGCGCTGATGGCGAGGTGCTTATGCTCGCATTCATGAACGCCGAGGCATTGGAGAGGACGCTCCGCACAGGGATGGTCCACTACTGGTCCAGGACGCGGAAGAGGGTCTGGATGAAGGGGGAAGAGTCTGGCCACTACCAGTACCTCTTGGGGGTTTACTCGGACTGCGACAGGGACTCCCTCCTGCTGAAAGTCAAGCAGGTGGGACCAGCATGCCACACGAACAACCCGACGTGCTTCTACAACGCGATAGAGCCTTATGCTCCAGGAGGAGGGGCAATCAGGGAGCTTGAGCAGGTAATAGACGACCGGATGAGGGCGCCAAGAGAGGGGTCCTACACTTCGAAGGTCATCTCTGCCGGCATCAACGAGGCGGCAAAGAAGGTGGGGGAGGAAGGGATAGAGGTCGCGGTGGCGTCGCTGGCGGAGAGCAGGGAGAGGGTAGTCAGCGAGGCTGCGGACCTCATCTACCACCTCATGCTGCTCCTGAGGATGAAGGGTCTGCACTTCAGCGATGTAGAGGACGAGCTGAGGAGAAGGAGAAAAAGATGACTGCGGCTGCCGCCTTCAAATTCTTTTGACGTTGAAGATGTCTTCGGCAGGCATCTCGTAAAGGCGGTCGCTCAGCTCGTCGGATTCTTTGCCCTTGGCTTTTTTCAGCATC
>JANHAI010000039.1 GCA_024464205.1 Candidatus Methanomethylicia archaeon | reverse complement strand
TTATATGTGGTGGGCGGATTATATTGCAGAAACTCATAAAATCAATCAGAGTCATCCATATGTCATTTGTATCGCGAAATTTATCTGGAGGTACGTGGTCAGCCCATTTGTCACCGTATCCCTCTCTATAAATATGCATATGAGGGCAGGGCACTTCTACACCATTTGGATTCCGATGAGGTCCACCACCCAAATCAAGCCGCACTAAGATTATTGTTTCCCTGGTTCGATTTTGATATGTTACTTTAAGGGCGATTTGGACACGACGTGATAGATCCAACATAAATTTCTCCTTTCTGTCACAGGACTCTAAGGGGATTGCCAGGGGTTTCTCTGGTGTCCATTCATATCCTTCATCACATATACTACATTTTTCCATAGATATCAATATGTCCGCCTCTCTTTGAGTAAGCTCGACCTCTGTCATACAGGTGTCCTCATTTTGATTCTGACGCCCTCCTGATAAAATAAATTTTCGATACGTTGTAGTTCATGCGCGATTCCGGCTGCCGGTAGATTTGTGAGCAGGGCTATTCGATAATTCAAAGACATTGCTGACGTAAATGCAAAATGGAATGATATGAGCGGGTAGGGGAGTGGGGGGAATTAAAAACATCATGATACCCGCTCAGCGGTTGTCGATTGCATCGATTGTATAAATAACTTGGCTCGTCCAGCTGAATTATCGGGCTGGCAGAGAAATGATGGAAACTATAGCTAATGGCGCTGATTTTGCTCGAGACGTTTGAACTGCATTTGAGGACAACTTCAGAGTCTGAAAAAGGTAAATAAAACATTTATATATAAAATACTCCAGCCGTAATGGTACATAACTTACCTCGACCTTCTCGGCAGCTCTTCGGATCTGGATCTCCTGGAGACCTCTGTGCTCCTCGATCTCCTCGCCACGTCTGATCGAGTTCTTCTTACTACATCTAACATGCGTATCAAAATTTCATACTTACAATAAGGATTTAAAACCTTCGATTAGCTGTAGGACCTTCTTGGGGCGGCATGTGCGATGGAAACTCCCAGGTTTCAGACAGAAGTAGGCGATCTAATAAAACTTTTATACAATGTATGTCTCATCAGCTCGAACATGCTAGACGCTAGCATAGATCCCGCGCTGGCCTGCCAGATAGTGAGCTCGCTCGGTCAGCCTGTTGCTGCGTCGAGGATCGTGGACGGAAAATGGATCATCGAGTATGCGAACCATGCCTTCGCCCGCCTGCTTGGAGTTTCCGTTAGCGAGGTCATGGGGAAGTCTTTTGAGGAGTTCATGCACCCGGCTGACATCCCGAGAGTTCAGGAGGGCAGGGCGAAGAGGCTCAGAGGGATCACGGACAGCTATGAGGTCAGGCTTCGCCGGAAGGATGGCTCGACACTGCCTGTGCTCATAACAGCCGCACCCAGGTTTGATGGCGAAAAGATCGTGGGCTCCATATACGTGCTGACAGATCTGACATCTCACTATTCTATTCTGAGGCAGCTGGAGAGTTCCGAGAGGAGGCTAAGGGATATCCTGGAGTTCATGCCGGATCCTGTCGCTGGTATAGACCGCGAGGGCAGGGTTATCATCTGGAACAGAGCACTGGAGAATCTCACGGGAGTGAAGAAGGACCAGATGCTCGGTAAGGGCGATTACGAGTGCGCGATCCCGTTCTACGGATACAGAAGGCCGGTGCTTGCAGATCTCGTGCTCCACGGATTCGATGAATTCACCGCAAAGGAGTACAGAAACCTGCACCGGGAGGGTAATGCGCTCACTGCTGAGGTATTCATACCCACGTTCGGCCCAGAGGGTTCGCATCTCTGGCTCAAGGCTGCGCCAGTGTACGATGCAGATGGCAATGTCGAGGGCGCTATAGAGATTATACGGGACATCACAGAGTGGAGGCGGACCGAGGAGGAGCTGCGGAGGTTCAAGGACTCGCTGGAGCAGATGGTGAGGGAGAGGACGGCGGAGCTGGAGAAGAGAAACATGGAGATGGAGCGGTTTGTGTACACGGTATCACATGACCTCAGGAGACCGCTGATCACAATAAGCGGACTTGCGGGCCTTGCGGAGCTCGATCTCGAGAAAGGGGATGTTGAGAAAGCAAGGGAAAGCCTGAGGACCATCATCCGATCTGTTGAGAATATGGATGCGCTCCTGAGCGATATACTAGAGCTCTCCAGGATAGGCCGTGTCATCAACCCGCCTGAGGATGTGCCTTTTGAGATACTGGTTAAAGATGCGATCGATCAGCTCGCTGAGGTGATCAAAAAGAGGTATGCTGAGATAAAAGTGGCAGAGGGGATGCCCACGGTCCGCGTCGATCGCGAGAGGCTCATCGAGGCGCTGGTCAATCTGATCGACAACAGCATAAAGTACACGACGAAGGATAAGAGGCCTGTGATCGAGATATTCTGCAAAGATGGAGTCTTCTGTATCAGAGACAACGGCATCGGGATTCCTGAGAACCAGCGTGAGAAGGTTTTCGAACTCTTCTACAAGGTCGATCCGAAGAGCGATGGAACCGGTGTCGGGCTGACCATAGTCAAGAGGATCATCGAGGTTCATGGCGGAAGGATATGGGTGGAATCAGATGGATGCAGCTGGACCGCGTTCTGCTTCACGCTGCCGGTGGTATTGATATAGAGTAGCAGGGAGGAAATTCCGGTCTTCAAGGCCGGAGTTAAGCCGTATCACCCTCGGAGTGATTGCGTATAGCATGTGGAGATACTGGATAGGCAGATCGAAGAAGCAGGAAGCCCTTCTCATTCAGGAGAAGAGGGGAAGTCACTGCAAAAGCACATATTAGGATCGATGGACATACAGAAATATCTTCTGAATAAATAAATGATTTTGATAGATTACACCGAAATATTCATATATAAATTAATAAAATACTTACTTAGTATGAAAAGATTTAAGAGGTGTAAAATTTGTTTATCAGATTGATGCAAGTAATCTCTTTATTTTTGACTGCATCGATTTTAATGGCACTGGGAATAGGAGCATATGCATCGAGCTCTGACGAGGTCATAACTATAGTAGATTCCGCTGGAAGGGAGGTAATAGTCCCGTATCCTGTGAAGTCTGTGGTGGTTCTTTGGAGCAACCCAGCTAAAGAGATGCGAGCTCTGGGGGCGGTGGACAGAATTGTGGGCATGGATCAGTCAACCAAAGACGAGGTGGATAAGGGAACACTTCCAGAGCTGGCAAACGTACCCGTGGTGGGAACTCAAGAGGAGCCGAACTATGAGAAGATCGCCGAGCTGAAACCCGATGTTGTTATATGCCTGTCAGCCGGGTATCCACCAGAGCCCGATGAGGTGCAAAAGAAGCTGGAACCGTTTGGGATAAAGGTTGTGGGGCTGGATTTCTACAGGACTGAAGTCTGGTTCGATGAGATAAGAACGCTTGGCAGGATGCTTGGAAAGGAAGCCGAAGCCGAGGAATACATGTCATTCTTCAGGAGCTATTATGACCTGATCAACCGGACACTTGCCACGATACCGGACACAGATCGCAAGACCGTTTATTTCGAGGGCGCCAAGAAATATCTCACATATGGTGGTGCAGGCTACGGCAGCGGAATACCTAATATGATCCGCGCTGCAGGCGGCAAGGATCTGTACCCTGAAAGATCGGAGCTGGCCTTTGAGGTTGATCCTGAGGACGTTGCCAGAAGGAATCCTGACGTGATATTCAAGGGTACCACCTTAGGGTGGAACGCAGATAGTGAGGAGCAGTTCAAGGCCATTCGAGATGAGATCATGAGCCGGCCTGAGCTTGCGAACACAAAGGCGGTTAAGAACGGCGATGTCTATGTCATAAGCTTCGACGTAACCGGCGGGGCCGGTAAGAAGTTTGGACCTGTCTTCCTAGCCAAGGTGCTATATCCGGATAGGTTCAAGGATCTGGATCCAATAGAGTTCTACAGAGAGTATCTGAATAGGTTTCAGGGGTTGGAGTACAGAGGCATATACCTCTATCCCAATCCCTGATTTTTAGCGATAATCATACAGCTGTTCACGCACCCGTTAATGTGCTCATTGGTACGATCAGCTGCGACTCTATGAACCATCTTGGGAGCTGAGGGACCTTATGCATCGTCCAGATAGAATTACGAGTACGTCTTTAAAGATAACAGGGAAGGCTGACAGTAGGGGTGCCAGGCAAGCCTATTCGGAGTTTGTTGCAAGGAAGATTCTGTTTCTGATTGTGAGCCTTGCCATTATGCTGTTTCTGGCTGTTTTATCGGCTTCCCTGGGAGGTACCACAGAAAGCTGGAGCGAGGTTTTTCGTGCGATACTATCGAGGTATTTCTCATCCATAGAAAGCGATCCCTTCGTGGAATCGATAATCTGGCATCTCAGGCTTCCCCGTATCTTTATGGGTATAGTGGCAGGGGCGGGGCTGGGGGTAGCAGGGGCGGTAATGCAGGGTGTAACAAGAAATCCTCTTGTCAGTCCGTTCACCGTGGGGATATCATCTGCCGCAGCCTTCGGTGCCTCTATGGCAATAATGTTCGGGGTAGGTTATGCGGGTATCGGAACTTATATTATAATCCTGAGCGCCTTCATATCCGCTCTCGGCTGTGGTTTCTTGGTATTTTTTATAAGCCGCTTGAAGAGATCGTCCCCCGAGACTATGGTTCTTGCGGGTATAGCGCTGACTTACTTCTTCGGATCGTTGACGGCGATACTCCAGTTCTTTGCGAATGAGCAGCAGCTCAATGCCATGGTCAACTGGACCTTTGGAACTCTCTCTGGGGCCGACTGGCACAAACTGACAGTGGTCACTGTAGCGTTTCTCCTGTCGATGCCAGTTTTTATCCGTCTCTCATGGGACCTGAACATAATGTTCTCTGGAGGCGATGAGGCTGCTAAAAGCCTCGGGATAAATGTGGCCCGGGTGAGAAATGTGTCGCTTCTGCTATCTTCCTTCATCACGGCTGCGATAGTCTGCTTCACAGGGATAATCGGTTTTGTGGGATTGGTTGCACCACACGTTGCCAGGATGGTGCTGGGAAGCGACCACAGGTTTCTCCTTCCCGCCTCATGCGTTGTTGGCTCTATCCTCGTGATCGGGGCTGACATCGTTGGAAGAGCAATCCTGGCGCCAATAATCATACCTATAGGGATCGTTATCTCGTTCATAGGAGTCCCAATGTTCCTTTACCTGGTGATGACCAGAGATACAGGATGGGATTAGTCGTGTCCGGAGAAAATGTGATGGGTGAAAAACCGGTTATATTTTACAGCAGCTCCTTACGGCTTGCTGGAGTCCTCAGGTATCCGGTTGGGATTAAAGATCCTTTACCTGCAGTCCTTCTGATTCATGGATCCCTCGAGCAGGACAGGGACGGAAATCTCTTAAGCAGGCCTGCCGGAAGGCCATCACCCAAAAAGAATTTCTTTCTAGAAATTTCAAAAAGGTTGGTCTCTGAAGGATTTGCAACCTTCTCATGGGACAGAAGAGGTATTGGAGATAGCGAAGCTCCTCTATATGATGGAGGGTACCTTCAGGATGCCGAGGATGCAATTGCTGCCTATCGGGCGCTATCTTCTCTCGATCTTGTAGATCCCGAAAGAATCGCCGTTCTAGGTCAGAGCGCTGGAGTCTACACAGCATGTCTCCTGGCTAAAAGGGAGAGGAGGGTGAGAGCTTACATTCTCCAGGGAGGTCTTTACAGAGACTATGCAGAGATGATGATTTTCAATTACCGAAGAGTGGCAGAATATGCCGCACAGAGCCCGGAAAACCTCCAATGGGTGGAGGATAACGACCCAGTGGGCCTGGTTATAGGACTGAACCTCCAGTCACTTATGGAAAGAGCGAGAATGGGTGAGACCGAACACTGCTTCAGCTACAAGGGAAAAACATGGAGGATCCGGCACGACCCGATCTGCTATTTACCCGAATACTCACCAAAAAACCAGTTCAAGTACATACAAAAGCCGGTGCTTGTAATTCACGGTGCGTGCGATCTAAACGTTCCGGTTGAGGATGCATTAATGATCGAGCGGGATTTGAAAGAGCATGGTAATGATAACGTGGAGCTGGTCATAATACAAAATGCAGATCACAGCTTCCAGCAGATCGCAGAGTCATATGATCAGAGGCTCAGAGAGAGAATGTCTCTTGAAAGCTTTCGGCGACCCTATCGAGAGGATTACTTTATGGCAGTTGCATCGTTTCTCAAAAGGTGGCTTTGAGGCAGCCTAATTGTATTTTCAAACCTGTAAAGCAAAAAGCCCCGGGGATTAAGTCATCTATATATGGCACAGCTAGCAATCATAGCAGAAATATCTTAATCATAGTCGTAAAGTCTTGAATATGACCATCCTGGAAGATGCTCTGGCCGGCAGGGAGACAGATGTTATAAGTAGAGCGGCGCGGGTCGAGAGGATGAAACCCAGCATTATGGAGAAGCTGGTAGCCTCGGGAAGAGTCGTTATAATGCAACGCGAGGGCAAACCACCTGTTGGAATAGGGCAGGGTATCAGAACCAAGATCAACGCCAATATAGGCACATCCACAGAGAAGATCGATGCAGCTGTCGAGATCGAGAAGGCAAGAGTAGCAGAGAGGTACGGCGCTGATACCATTACCGACCTTTCCATGGGTGGGCCTATTGACGCCATCCGGGAAAGCATATTTCGAGAGACCAGTCTACCAATTACAACCGTACCCATCTATCAGGCGGTTGCGGATGCGGGATCCTTCAGGGCGGTGAGCGAGAGCGAGTTGTTGGCGCTTATTGAAAAGCATGTGCTGGAGGGGATCTCCTCTATCGTCATTCATGCTGGCTTTGACCGGGATCAGCTGGAGCAGCTGAGAGAATCCAGGAGGATTATGGGCATGGTCTCCAAAGGTGGCTCGTTTACAGCGGCATGGATGCTGGAGAAGGACAGAGAGAACCCTTTTCGTTCCCACTTCGATGAGATCTGCAGTATACTCGCTGAGAAGGACGTAGTCCTCTCGCTAGGAAACGCCATGAGAAGCGGGTGCATCCACGACCCGATGGACGAACCGCAGAATAAGGAGATCGAGAATAACGCCGAACTTGCCCGGAGAGCCAACGAACTCGGTGTGCAGGTTATTATTGAGGGTATGGGCGGGCATGTCAGTGCTGATCGTATACCACAGTACGTGGCCCGCTATAAGAGAATGACTGGTCACAGACCGCTTTTCGTGGCCGGCCCACTTCCAACTGACATTGGAGTTGGACACGATCACATAGCGGGAGCTGTAGGTGGTGCATTAGCTGCCGGAGCTGGAGCAGATTATCTATGCTACATCACTCCCTCGGAGCACCTGGCGCTACCAACTGTCGATCAGGTCAAAGAGGGAGTTATCGCCTTCAAGATAGCAGCACATATTGGGGATTCTATAAAGTACGGTCTCAGCTCCAGGGACAGAAAGCTCGCTAAGTGCAGGAGAAAGAGAGATTGGGAAGACCAGTTCAAGTACGCTCTTGATGGTGATACTGCCCGGCGGATTCATCTTCAGGGCCAGACCGAAAGCTGTTCGATGTGTGGGAAATACTGTGCCATTGCTATCATGGAAGAATACCTGAAGAGGAGTTAGTGCCTAAGCTAAAGTGATGATGGAGGCAGTTTACCTTCCAGTAAACCATGTGACTTTCTTCCCCTGAAATATGGAAGAGCTTCCTGCTTCATAGATCTAGTTAGCTGGTATTTCCACAAGCTCGCGAGAGGGTATCCAGCCTTATGGAGCGGCTGAAGAAAAAGGGCGGAGGATCGGGTATCGTGCAGGGGCCGGATGAGTAAGACTAAGATCCTCTCGTCACATACGATCTGCGAAAAACTTAATCTCCATGGAGATCAATATATGCATACAAGGGCGGAACGTATTATGCTGATAATATAACCGTACCTCCTTGCTAGTTCCGCCCCCGCTCTTTCACAAGCTTTGAGAGCTCCCTTCGGCAATCGGTGTGAGACCTACTGAGTGGCTACAGCAGCCTGTTGCATGAAATCGTAAGCGATAAAGTATAATGATATCAAATTTTTGTTAGTTCTCTGCTACTACGGTATAAATGATAGCTTTATATGCTAGAATGATCGATTTTAAATCATGACTTTGAGCGATTTAGAAGAGCGCCGGGCCAGGCAGTTCA
>JANHAI010000038.1 GCA_024464205.1 Candidatus Methanomethylicia archaeon | reverse complement strand
TCGATAAAGCCACTCTCGTGGGATGGCAAGATCGAAGATTCGTGCATAAGGTGTGGCACTTGCAGCAAGGTTTGCCCGACCGATGCAATCAGCTTCAACCCAATAACCCAGACAAAGCCTGTCGTGGACCTCACGAAGTGCATACTCTGCGAGATATGCGCGTCCGACTGCCCCGTGAACGCCATTCCCATAAGGTGCAGCCTGCCCGAGAGGAAGCTTGAGAAACACGCGATATCAATAAACCAGAACCTCTGCATCGGCTGCGGCCTCTGCGTCGACGCTTGCAAATTAACTCTGAAGGGTGATCACGCCCCATCGCTGAAGGATGGTCTTGCTTACATCGACACAAAGAAGTGCATCGGGTGTGGCGCATGTGCATTCACCTGCCCGACTGAATGCATCAAAGTCTTCAAGGTTTACAGCTCAAAAGATGTCTACGGTAGAGCTGAAGATACGGTGGTGTTCCCATGATAACTTTCCTTAGGATAATGCTGACCGGTGCATACAAAAATATCGTAAGGGTCCTCGCCAAAGGAGACAGGGCTACGAGCATCGATATGAGGAACAAGATACTCACACTATCGGTGCCACCGACGCCGACGGTCCTTGACGAGATGTGCATAGGCTGCGCGGGGTGCTACAACGTCTGCCCCACTGACGCGATCACAATGGTCAAGCTCGAGAAGCCTGTGGAGATAATTGAGGGCTACACAAAGGATCAGGTCCCTAGGATTGACCTTTTGAAGTGCATCTTTTGCCTGAACTGCCATGACACCTGCCCTATATACTCTGTCTTCGGTGAGGCTGCCCCGATCCACGCAAGGGATGTGGGCATGCCCAGGATGACCCTCGCTGAGGTACTCAAGAAGCCAATTAGAGCCCCTCCTGAGACGATCGAAGCACTGCGCGAGCTGATCCCAGTGGAAAGCATATCGCTGATAAAGGGGGAGAAGAAATGACGCTTAAATCAACATCGAGAAAGAACGCCATACATGTGATGCTATTCTACTCTGGTGGCTGCAACGGCTGCGACATTGAGGTTGTAAATGCGCTGCTGTCCCCGCGCTACGACCTTGAGCAATACGGCATACTGCTCACTTGGAACCCAAGGGAAGCAGATGTGCTGATAGTTTCTGGGGTAGTTACGTGGCAGATGGTAGAGCCGCTTAAAAAGATATATTCGCTTATACCCGAGCCAAAGGCGGTCTTGGCAGTAGGCGCCTGCGCCGTGAATGGAAACGTCTACAAGAACCTTGTGGGAGACATCGGAGAGAACAAGGAGATCTGGGCTCCGGTGGAGACCGTCATTCCCGTTGACGTCAAAGTCCCTGGGTGCGCGCCCAGGCCAGAGGACATTATTGCGGGAGCCGTAAAGGGCTTGCCTAAATTGATGGGGGCACCATAAGATGACATCAGCAATGGATCAAAAATCAACTCAAAATAAAGACGCAGAGAAAGTAATCGAGAAAGAGCTCTCATTCGGGCCAGTGCACCCTGCGCTAATAGAGCCCTACAGGATACGCCTCTTCGTAAATGACGAGATCGTCGAAGACTGCGAGATCAACATAAATATGGCGTATCGTGGTATCGAGAAGCTATTTGACGGCTTACCGGTTGAGAAGGCGCTCTTGATTGCGGAACGGGTATGCGGAATCTGCTCACACGTGCACGCCTGGAACGCAGTGCGCGTAATTGAAGGTGGTTTGGGGATCCATGTGCCTGAGAGGGCGGATTACATAAGGGTTCTCACCCACGAGTTCCAGCGCATAACCAGCCACCTGATATTCTTCGGCCATGCGTTCGAGGTGGTGGGCCATGAGACGTTCGCAATGAGGTCATTCCTGCTCAGAGAGAGCTTCATGGACCTGCTCCAATATCTCGGAGGGAACCGCGTAATGCCGTCTGTGCCGATAATCGGCGGGATAAGGCCTAGGGCGGACCTGACAGAGGCCCTCAAGAAGGTGATTCTTGAGCGCTGCGATCAGTTCGAGGTCAAGTATGCTGACTACGTTAGAAGGGCGGTAGAGGACCCCGTGGTCATGTCAAGGCTGGAGGGCATAGGGTTCATGACAAAGGACGAGGCAATCAAATGGCACGCAACGGGGCCAACGGGGAGGGCGTCTGGATGGGACTACGACCTGAGGAAGACGATGAAGGAGTACAAGCCGTTCGACTTCAATGTGATTGTGCTCCCTGAAGGGGACACAAAGGCCAGAGTAGTTGCCAGGGCGCTCGAAGTACTCGAATGCTTGAAGATAATAAGGCAGGCTGTGAAGAACCTCCCGGAGGGGCCTGTTGCGAACAGGGACTGGACCGCAAAGGAGATGAAGTACACTGAGGCTTACGATGAAACTTACAGGGGAGAACTAATGCACTCGTACTCCCTTGACCAGCAGGGGCTAGTCCGCAACTACAAGATAAGGACCCCCACCATAACCAACTTAGCCGCCATGGAGCAGGCGTGCATAGGGGACCACGTGACTGAGGCGATCCTTACCATCGCAAGCTGCGACCCATGCCTTACCTGCTGCACAAGGGCTGAGCTCGTTGACAACCAGACAAAGAGGAGCAGGTTCATGACCGAATACGAGATCGTGAACAAGTACGGATGGAGGCGTTGAGATTGTCTGACCTAAACACCACGCTCGTCTTTACAGCTGGACTCATAGCGTCCTCTATTATTGCGATCGTTGTTGGGATGGCCTACTCGTTGATTCTGCCTGGAATAGAGAGGAAGGTGCAGGCGCGGATACAGCAGAGGATTGGACCGCCCATACTCACGCCTGGATGGTGGTCAGTACTCAAGTTCATGTACAAGTCAAAAACCGAGCCGATAGCTCAGATGCCGAGGTTCTACAAATCTCTTGTTTACTTCGGTATAGCGATAGTGGCATTCCTCTTCCTCTTCACCACTCCGTATTGGTGGAGCGTATTGGGCTGGGGCAGCATCCTCGGGATAGCTGGTCTTCTGAAGCTCGAAGAAGTGCTCTATGTGTTCATGGGATCGCAGTCCCAATCCATACTCTCAGCCACGATGCCCGTGCCAGACCTGGCGAAGGGATCGAAGTGGGTCGGCATAAGGAGGGAGTTCATAGAGCAGCACTCTGCTGACAGGACGCTAAAGATGATGGCAATAGGGTCAATCCCCATGTACCTCGCCCTTATTGTACCATTCGTCGCAGCCAGGAGCGTAACGCTCAGCAACGTCGTCCTAGTGCAGAATGCTGGGTACCACTCGGCGCCTTGGTATGGAATTCCACTCCCCTCTTCCCCTATATTGTTTACCTTGCCTGGCGCATTGGCAGCAATCGTTTATTTCCTAGGGTTTATCATGATCATGAACGAGAAGCCATTCAGCATTCTAAAGGCAAAGATCGACGTGATCGAGGGAGGCGTCTTGGAATATGCAGCCAACCTCAGGGCTGGCTACTACATAATGCGGAATCTTCTTATGTTCGCGCTGTCGAGCATCTTCGTGACGCTATTCCTGGGCATCCCGTTCGATCCATTCACGCCGTCGATGATGCTGCTGAACATGCTTCTGAGCCTGATCCTGCCTGTCGCCATGTCAGCCCTCGTAGCATTCTCGCCAATACTGACCTTCAGGCAGATATACCCCACGACAATTGGTCTTTCAGCGCTGGGGGTCCTGGCAATGATCCTCTCAGTTAGTTTATGAGGTGTGTGCAATGCCAAAAATAGCTATACGGGCAAAACATGTGATTAACCTTGGTGGCTGGCTCTGTGAGCGAAAATACAGGATACCCTGCCGAGATTACGTGATAGGGAATCCCTTCGACGAGCCGGTGAAGATCGAATCCCCCGTCTACTCCGAAGAAGGAATACAGGCAATGAGGGACCTGGGGCTCATAGTGGAGCCAGTGTATGTCTATGACAAACTGGTAGATAAGCTCAATAAGGTAAAGGCACTCATTGATGCAGGCGCCCATAGCGGCTCCGAATGATTTGGGGTTATTTGGATGAGGATGCTCTTCATTGGCGATCCCTTACTTGTGGATGGCTATCGCCTAGCAGGAATCGATTCCATCGCAGTAAACTCGCCAGAGAGCCTCATCGAATCACTGAAGACCTCTGTAACCAAGGATGGGCTCGCAATCATATTGCTCGATCAGGACTATGCCAGCAAGGTAAAAGAGGAGGTTTACAACATCAAGCTGAAGAGGGAGCTGCCGGTCATCATAGAGGTACCTGGGAGGCACACCGCTGCCGAGGTCGACCTCAAGGCAACAGTCAGCCGGATAATGGGGGTAAAGATATGATCAACGACGATGGGCTTCAGATGAAAGGATTGAAAAAGCTCATAGAATCCCTCTTCGACGAGAAAAGACAGAGGGCTGGCCTGTTGATTGACGAGGCATTGTCAAGGGCAATTGCCGTCCTTGAAGAATCCGAGAGATATTCGATCAAGAAGGCTGAGGAGATAATCTCGTCGTACGAGGAGATCGCAACAATAGAGGCGAGGAAAGAGGTTTCGAAAGCTGAGATAGAGATGAGGATGGAGCTCCTAAAGCTCAAGGAATCGTATGTTGAAAAGGTGTTCGAAGGCGTCCAAGAGAGGCTCAGGGAATTCACCAAGTCTGAAGAGTACAGGTCCTTCCTCCTAGGCGAACTTGCGAAAACAGCAAACGCCTTCGACGCTGGGGAGGTCCTCATGAGGCCCGAAGACATCGAAAGCCTGGATGTCAAGAAAATGAGAAAGGCGTTGGGGGGCGCTATTGTAAAGCCCTTCAACATAGGGATAGGCGGTTTCATAATGATATCAAGAAATGGGAAGTCCAGAATAGATAGGACTATTGACGGCATTATTCGATCCGAGAAGGAAAGGCTGCGAGGCAAGATAGCGCAAGATCTCTTTGGGTGATGGGTGTCATGGCTATACAAGGCAAGATCAGCAAGATCAGCGGGCCGGTAGTCCAAGCCGATGGCGTGGCAGGCCTTGAGATGCATGAGCTTACTATGGTAGGCGAAGCTGAGCTCATAGGGGAGGTGGTCCGAGTCGAGGGAGAAACGGCCACGATCCAAGTATATGAGGATACCGTCGGGCTCAAGCCAGGCGAGCGGGTGACGGGATCTGGGCTCCCCCTGGCTGTGGAGCTTGGTCCGGGACTGCTTATGGGCATATACGACGGGATCCAGCGCCCCCTAGAAGTGATCCAGAAGATGACCGGGGACTTTATAAAGCGGGGAGTCAAGTCGCCCGCACTGTCGCGCGAGGCAAAGTGGCATTTCGTCCCAGTCGCAAAGAAAGGCTCGAAAGTTCAGGGAGGGGCCGTCCTGGGAACCGTCCAAGAGACGCCGCTTTTCCTCCACAAGATAATGGTGCCGCCGCGCCTAAGCGGCACGGTAAAGAGCATCGCGAAAGAGGGCGACTACCTCATCGAGGACACGGTCGCTGAGATCGAAACCTCATCAGGTATCGAGGAGCTTAAGCTGTATCAGAGGTGGCCGGTGCGCGAGCCGAGGCCCTATCAAGAAAGGCTTGAGCCATCAGATCCTCTAATAACGGGCCAGAGGATAATTGACACCTTCTTCCCGGTCGCCAAAGGAGGGGCGGTTGCGATACCTGGGGGCTTCGGGACAGGGAAAACAATCACATCGCACCAGCTCGCTGCTTGGTCCGACGCAGAGATAATCGTCTATATAGGGTGCGGCGAGAGGGGGAATGAGATGACAGAAGTCCTCCTAACCTTCCCGGAATGGAAAGATCCAAAGAGCGGGAGGCCGCTCATGGAGCGCACAGTCCTGATCGCAAACACGAGCAACATGCCAGTGTCTGCAAGGGAGGCAAGCATCTACACCGGCGTAACAATTGCAGAATATTTCAGGGACATGGGGTACAATGTTGCCATCATGGCAGATTCCACAAGCCGTTGGGCCGAAGCGCTCCGCGAGATTTCAGGTCGCCTTGAGGAGATGCCTGCAGAAGAGGGCTTCCCGTCCTACCTTTCATCGAGACTCGGTGAATTCTACGAGCGGGCAGGGAGGGTGAGGACTCTTAATGGCGAATACGGCTCAGTGACACTTATCGGCGCGGTCTCCCCCCCTGGAGGCGATTTCTCTGAGCCTGTGACCGTCCATACCAAACGGTTTGTCAGGGCATTCTGGGCCCTCGACAGCTCCTTAGCGAGCCAGCGTCACTATCCTGCAATCAACTGGCTCACGAGCTACTCAGAGTACGTCGATTATGTGGAGCATTGGTGGGCTCCTCTTACGGGAGGGCAATGGAGGCAGAAGACCCTACGCGCCATGGAGATCCTGAAGAGGGAAGACGAGCTGAAAGAGGTCATCAGGCTTGTTGGGTCCGAAGCGCTCCCCGAGCCGGAGAAGCTTGTAATGGAGACCGCACGCCTTCTCCGGGAAGGCTTCCTCCAGCAGAATGCGTACGACCCGATAGACACCTACTCCTCGCCAGAAAAGCAGTACAAGCTACTGACGTCAATACTCGCCTTCCATGAGAGCGCCAACAGGGCAATTGCAGCAGGCGTGCCGGCCTCCAAGATATCGTCGCTCCCAGCCCTGGCCGAATTGGCAAAGCTAAGGATGTCCGTCCCCAGCGAAAAGATCTCTATAATCGACGATTTCATGTCAAAGCTTCTTAAGGAAATCGATGCTTTAACGGAGGAAAAATCATAATGGCGTTACCGATGGAATATAACAGCATACAGCGGATAAGCGGTCCCCTCCTATTCGTCGAGGGAATCTCCAATGTAGGCTTCAATGAGCTCGTCGAGATTAGATCTGAAGGGGGGATAATGAGGAGAGGGCGAGTACTCGAGATAACAAAAGACATCGCGGCTGTCGAGATATTCGAAGGGACGACCGGCCTCTCGACGACGCAGACGTCCGTAAGATTCCTTGGCAGGCCTTTGACGATACCGCTATCAATGGAAATGCTAGGGCGCGTCTTCAACGGGCTCGGGGAGCCGATGGACGGTGGCCCGCCTCCATTCACCGAAGACTATCGGGATGTGAATGGGCTGCCAATGAACCCTTTCTCAAGAGATTACCCCACCCAATTCATCCAGACAGGCGTCTCCGCAATCGACGGCATGGACACCCTTGTCAGAGGGCAGAAGCTCCCGATCTTTTCTGGCTCAGGGCTGCCGCACAACCTCCTTGCGACGCAAGTCGCGAGGCAGGCAACAATACCGGGTGAGGAATCGAGCTTTGCTGTTGTCTTCGCTGCGATGGGGATAAAGCACGACGAGGCCGCCTTCTTCAAGAGGAGCTTTGAGGAATCAGGGGCGCTTAAGAGCTCTGCCATCTTTTTGAACTTGGCTGACGATCCGCCGGTGGAACGCCTAGTCACTCCCAGGAGCGCCCTTACCTTTGCGGAGTATCTGGCGTTTGAGCGGGACATGCATGTATTGGTGATAATCACCGACATGACCAACTATGCTGAGGCTCTCAGGGAGATCAGCGCAGCGAGGGAAGAGGTGCCGAGCCGAAAAGGCTATCCAGGGTACATGTACAGCGATTTCGCATCGATCTACGAGAGGGCAGGAAGGATAAAGGGGAAGAAAGGCAGCATCACTCAGATGCCGGTTCTCACGATGCCAAACGACGACATCACCCACCCAATACCGGACCTGACGGGATACATCACCGAAGGGCAGATCGTTCTGGATCGCGATCTCCACAGGAGGGGGATTTACCCCCCAATTAACATACTTCCGAGCCTTTCAAGACTGATGAAAGATGGCATAGGGAAGGGAAAGACCAGGGAAGACCATGGGGCGGTGGCGAGCCAGCTTTACTCGGCATATGCAAGGTCGCAGGACCTGAGGTCCCTGAGCGCGATCATCGGCGAGGAGGGACTGACTGAAAAAGATCGGGCTTATCTCAAATTCGGGGATGCGTTTGAGCAGCGGTTCCTCAGCCAGAGGTTTGACGAGAACCGCGATTTGGAAGCGACAATGCGCCTTGCGTGGAAGATGCTCTCGATTTTGCCCGAAGCCGAACTGACGAGGATAGCCGATCACTTCGTAAAGCAATACTACAGCAGAGAATGAGGGGTGCATATTGTCTCTGAAAGTCCCGCCCTCCAAAATGAACCTCATCAAATTCCGTAGGACGCTCACTTTCCTCAGGCGCGCACATACCCTTCTGGAGGAGAAGCGGGACATACTCCTACTTGAAATAAATAGGCGAATAGGCGAGGCGTCAAAGCTCAGGTCGGAGCTCAATTCTGCACTCAGGGAAGCCTACCGTAATTTGGACGATGCTGCAT
>JANHAI010000037.1 GCA_024464205.1 Candidatus Methanomethylicia archaeon | reverse complement strand
TGTCCTTGGTAAGCCCATCTCTGAATATGCCCCTCGCTTGGACGAGCGCCTCAATGCCTCGCGCAGAGCCTTTCAATTGGAAAGCCCCGACCTCGTTGTTCCCAAGTAGCCGGAGCCTTAGCTCCCACAAATACTCCATCTTTGTCTTATGCTCCATCCTGGCGAATAGATCAGCTTGGTAGGAGTTGAAAACAAAGTTCGACCTTACCAAGACGGCGTCGCCACGGGCATTCTCTGTAACCTGCATCTCGCATCCTGCAACAGAGATGCCGATATCCAACTTGCTCTCTGCGACACTCGTCGCAATTGGCTTGAATCCCTCTTCGAATAGCCACTTGAGCACTTTCTTCTTGCTTGTGCTGTCCATGATGAATGGTCTTTTTGATGGCAATAAATACTTTCCTTAGTAAAAATGACCAACTCCAGCGGCTGAAAGCTAAATACAGGGAAATCAATTATATTCTATAGGGCTTTTTATGTTGGACAGGTCATCAGTAAGAGATGAAGTCGTCCGCTTAACGCGGGACCTAGTAAGGATAAGGAGCATCAACCCTCCCGGGGACGAGCTACCTGCAGCAGAGCTCCTTGCCCAGCGCCTCAAAGGCTTCAGCTTCGAGACCGAAGTCGTCGAAGTTGCAAAGAACAGGGCGAATGTGGTCGCCCTCCTCCGAGGGAGAGGGGACGGGCCTGCTCTAATGTTCAATGGGCACTTGGATGTGGTCCCCCCAGGAGATCTATCTACATGGTCGAGGGATCCTTTCGCTGGAGACGTTGCCGATGGAAAAATCTATGGCAGGGGATCGAGTGACATGAAAGGCGGCGTCGCTTCAATGTCAGTGGCTGGAGGCCTGCTGGCTGCTTCTGGGGAGAAGATGAAAGGAGATTTGATCATCACTGCAGTTTCCGGGGAAGAGTCCGACAGCATTGGAGCGAGGCACTATGTAGACAGAAACACCCTCGACGGGATAGGGGGAATTGTGATCCCAGAATCAACGAGCCTGGAGCTCGTCATAGCAGAGAAGGGGACAATATGGCTGGAGGTCAATACGTACGGGAAGACCGCCCACAGTACGCAACCAGAGATCGGCATCAACGCTATTGAGCACATGGTGGCGACCATCCATGAGATCAAGTCGAAATGGGAGTCGATAGGATATGCCAAAGACCCTTACCTCTCCCCGCCAACAATCAATATCGCGACCATAGTGGGTGGAGTGAAGACCAACTCCATCCCAGACAGGTGCACTGCAACCATAGACCTAAGGCCAGTCCCAAGCCAGGAGCACCCCAAAATAATACGCGCCATGCAGGAGGCAGTTGATGGCATGAAGGACAAGCTGAATGGTTTCAGGGGAGAAATAAAGGTTATCAACGAGCGCCTGCCCTTCGCAACGGATCCATCATCAGACTTTGTCAAGATGGCCCAGGCGCTGGGCCCCTCCACATTGGGCTTGCCATTGGATCCCCCATTCGGCGTTAACTTCTTCACTGACGCTGCGATCTTTGCCACGAAGCGGTCTATACCGACGATAATACTTGGACCTGGAGAATACGACTTGAGGAGGAATATCTATCTTGGGCACCAGCCAAACGAATACGTCAAGATCGAGAACCTGGAGAAGGCAACACGCTTCTACTATGAGCTGTCTAGGTCTTTCCTGAAGTGAAAATGAGCAAATACGGGGGTTTCCAGGTGAAAGAAAACATTGGAGACGAGTTCCAACGGGCAACTAAATATTATCTTGAAAGCCTGAGCGGGAAATCGTTGGACTGGACGAAGATGCCTGAGCCTTTCAAGAAGTACCGTGCCGCGAGCACCATTCCTTTGCCAAACCCTCAGGCTGAAACACTCCCCCTCGCAGAATGCCTCAAGAAGAGGAAGAGCGTGAGGGAATTTGTGCAGAAACCAATCTCCAAGGAGCAGCTCTCGTTCCTTCTCTGGGCGCAGAACGGGATGCGCGAAGCTAAAAGGGGCTTCATCTTCAGGACAGCTCCCTCAGCGGGTGGCCTTTATCCTATAGAGACATATGTTCAGGTTAATGATGTGGAGGGGATCCACGCCGGAATATACCACTACAACGTCATAGGGCACCAGATGGAAGAGATCGTGACTGGCGACTTTAGGAGGGAGATCAGCTATGCCTGCCTAGAGCAGGAAATGTGTGGCAAGGCCCAGGCGGTCGTCGCATGGAGCGCTATCTTTGGGCGCTCAAAATGGAAATACAAAGATCGTGCATACAGATACATATACTTGGATGCCGGCCACATCGCGCAGAACCTCGCACTCGCGGCAGTCAGCATAGGGCTAGCAACGTGCCAGATAGGCGCCTTTTTTGACGATGAGGTAAACAAGATCTTCTGCCTAGACGGCATCGAGGAATCAGTAATTTACCTCAGCACAGTAGGCCATCCCCCCTGAGCGACTCTGCCGCTTGCCATAGGGAAAGCTTATCGTTCCGTCGATCTAGATGTACATGGGGGTTGATCATGTACCCAACAATAATGGTTGGCGTAGACGGATCTAAGTATTCGGAAGGGGCATTCAAGGTCGCAGCAGAGATGGCTCGCTCATTCGGCTCGAAACTTACTATCCTAGCGGTCTTTCTTGAAGCGCCTTACTTCGGCTTCACCTTCGAATATGTACCGCCGATACCGCAGGAGTACGAGGAAAGATACAGGACGATGCTTGAGCAATACGCTGAAAAGGCAAGATCGATGGGAGTAAGGGATGTGGATACAAAACTGATCAACGGGTTATACAGCGTCGGATCAGCGATCGTTAGGGAGGCTGAGGCGACGAAAACTTCACTCATCGTTGTCGGGACGAGGGGTCTCACTGGAATAAAGCGCACGTTGCTTGGAAGCGTTGCTGATTATGTTGTAAAGAACGCCCATTGCGACGTCCATATAGTGAGGTCCATCTAGCCCGGAGCGATCTTCCTGCTGATAACCAGCGAGAGCGAAAGGGCAACAGCTATAATGGCGATACTCGCCTGGCAGGCGAGGACGATGCCAGAGTCGGTCTGTTTGCTCATTATTCCGAAGAGTGCCCAAATCAGCACAATGCTGAACCCTACATCCTTGCGCATAGCGATCACCATAACCGTGATTAGGACTGCAACAGCGATCACCAAAACTCCCCATGTAGCCGGGGCGATGCCAAACCCATCCCAGCCTATTGCCACAAGCGCTGATGAAATATTGGCGATCGTCGCAACAGTAATCCAACCGAGGTACACGCTGAAAGGCAGGTGAACTGCCAGTTTCTCGCCCACGCTCACCCTGCTCTTCCCTATCTCAAGCCTTCTGTAAATTAGGGCCAAGCAAATCAGCAATGCGAGCATCAGCACGACTGAGGTCGTAATCATAAAATAATGCCACAAAAAGAGCCAAGTCACATTAATAAGGCAACTCAGCACAAAGAGGAAGCCTATTCGCCCCACGAAATCTTTTCCCTTGTTGCGGGGCAAGAACTGGAATATGGAGAACGCCAAGAGAAGGCCGTATATCGCTGTCCATATTGTGAATGTGAATCCAGCAGGCGTTATAGCTGTCGGATAAAGGTCCGAGACTTGCCCCGTGCTTATGCCATTTATCCCCTCAAAGCTCGCGAACAAATTTATCGTCGCGGTAAGCAAGAACGCTACTAGATTAGCAACTTTGAGTAGGGTGCTATCTGTGGTGCTCATAACTATAGATATACTATGCATTGATTTAAGAATGCCTGACCCATCTGCAACCCGCTGCCCTAAAACATCAGGCCCGACTTTTTTTAAATCCGGATCGCATCATCCTGGTCGGCTAGGCATCCAAGTGCGATCAAGGCTTATCCTTCCGATGCGGCGGGAAGATGCAGCACCCGCTCACCTCGATCGCCCCCCTCCCCTTTGAGGCCGCATACTCTTTAATGCCAGGTGACGGGTTTGCTATCCCGTCATAGCCGAGGTCCACAGCAAACTTCTCGTACTCCATCCTTTCCGAACCTTTCCCCCTCATGCATCCCAATGTTAGGTGTTGCCTGAAGCTAGCGCGTGCATAAGCCATCACCTCTTTAACGCTGGCCAGATCCATTGGGGGATCGCTTATCAATACAAGTATTGCGCATGCATCCGCGTTCGATGATGAAATGAGGTCTATCGCGTTCCTTTCGCCAGCGACTTTCCCCCTTTCGACGCCTAAGAGCACATGCGGAGCAACTGTCGGGATCTTCCCCTTCGCAAAATATAGGGTTCTCCTGTATTCTGCCACATCCCACTTCCCGCCAAGGTACTCTTTGATCGTCCTGTCATCTCCTATAACGTCAAGGAGTAAGGCGTCAACCCCTGCAGCAGCGAGCCCCTCTATTGTCGAGTTGTCCACTACACCGCTGTGGACCTCCACTATAAGCCCCGTCCTCTCCTTCCCGCCCCTGATCGCACTGATCATGCCATCCACAGGCAGCCTCCCCTTGCGCGTGAAGCCACCGCTCACGAGCAACGTTGTGGCCCCTTCCGACTTTGCCTTGACGAAAGCCCTCGTTAGATCAGGAGGCATCGTTGCTGGGAACATCCCCTCCAAGTACCTGCCCTCGCAATGAGGGCACGCCAGCTCACACCTCTTTCCCGTGATCGATACTACGAAGACTGAAGGCGATGTCCTGTAGAGCGCAATAGGCTTCCCGAAGGATGGTTCACCGCTCATTCAAGGCACTCCTCTATCATCTCAATGAGATCTTCCTTTGAAAGCCCGACGAGCACTATGCCCCCCAGCGCACTCTCAACAGTGCCCCTTACCCTATCGACAGGCATCCCCTTCAGCTCTTTCTCTACCTGCTCGAATGCATCTTCTGGGTGAGCAAAAAAATCCCCTGTTATCTTCGCATCAGTTATGTAGCCACCTTCTGAAGATACCTTGACCTTGACAAACTTGCCGCCCTTAACCTTTCTCTGAGAGACCTTTTCCAATGTCCTACCTCCTGAAAAGCCAATCTATTGATTTGTGCCGCTCAGCGATCGCCGGAACCCTGCAGAGCTCTATCGGAGATGCCTTGCCATACTCAACCTTGCATTTGAAATGCTTCCTGAACTCCTTCACAATCGCACTGCTCAGTTCTCCTGGGCGCAAATCCCTCCCCAGGATCTCCTTCAGCGTAATCAACCTATTGCCCACGCTATCAGCCCCTCTGTCTTGCAGCTTCTCCCTCTTGACCTTGAGTGCCCTCAGCATTCCCCTCTCCAGATCAATGAGTATTGTCCCATGCTGCAAGACGGCGCCAAACCTCCGCGTTTGCGCATTCCCGGATATTTTCTTGCCCCCCACCTCTATGTCGTTAATGGGTGCGAATACTGCATCGGCTCCAAGTCCCCTTAGCGCCGAGACTATAGGCGCGCAAATCCTCATATAGCTACCTTGGATGTCTTGCGGGACAGCCGGGTCCTTGTCGCACACCGTGAAGCTGTAGGTCAGCTCCCCTTTGGTGTGTATGACCGCTCCTCCGCCAGTGATCCTCCTGACGACCTCGATCCCATTGGAATGGCAGAACTCTAAATCCACTTCTTCATGTATCTCCTGGAAATACCCAATCGAGACGGCGCTTGGGCTCCAACCGTAGAACCTGAGTGTCGGGGGACTCTTTGCTGAGCCGACTGCCTCTGCAATAGCCTCGTCCAAAGCCATGTTCACCGTCGGCTCAAAAACGCTAAACCCCAGAACACGCAAACGATCCATTGATCTCCCCCTCCACCCTCATGACATCCGCATCTTCAAGAGGTCTTGGATAATTATAAATCGGGCCTCTAACCCGCTCATTGAAATACGGCCTGTTGCACCCGGGGCACCCTGCAACCATGAACGCCTCCCCCCTTTGGACAATCTCTTTGATTTCTTCTGAAGGGACATGGATCTTGGCTATATTGCCCAATTGATCGAACTCAAAGCTCTCGGAATGCAGACCGCGCTCGACAACGAGAAAGCGCGCTATCTGGAGCCTCCTGTAAGACTCAATGCTCGGAGGTGCCCTCCCCCCAAGCGCCGTCCCGATAACCGGAAAGAACGCAAAGAGCGACGGCAAGATCCCCATTGTGAAAAGGCCATCGATCAGCATAACGACCTCCCGCTCCGTCTCACCGAGCCCAGCTATGATGTGGGTGCCGACCTTGCCGCGCCCAAAAACATCGACTGCATCCGAAAGGGATCTCAGTAAATCATCCATGCTTTTCCCTTTGATTGTCTGGATCAGCCGCTCATTGCTGCAATCAAGGGGTATCGTGATCCTCTCAACCCCTCCGCCCTTCAACGATTCAATATCTTCGATAGGTATGGGGGGTATTGAGACTGAAATTGGGATGTCCCTGACTCCTTTTAAGCCCCTAACTAACTCCACCGCACGCACTGCTATTTTTGGCTCGTCCGAACATTGTATGCACGCCCTTTTAATCCCCCCGCTCTTCGACAAGCCGTTCAGAACTGACGAGACGTCATAGGTGGGCCATTCGACTCTTGAAACCGTGTTCGCGCGCGCATCCAATTTTGAAGACTGGGGGCAAAACAGGCATTTCCCCCTGCAGCCTTCACCCATCAAAAAGAAATATGCCGTTGTCGGCAAGGTGCTGATCCTATAGCCAGCTAACCCGAGCGCAGCAGCTGAGCCCGTCGAGATCTGTATGCTTGTTATCATGGCACTCGCTTGCCGTCCTATTTGATCCTAAACAATCAATTGAACCCTGTCCTTGCCGAGCAATTAGAGTGCTTTTGCTTTTTCCCACAACTGCTCGAATGAATCCCTGAAGACACTTATAAGACCATGATTTTTGGAGTAGGCGGGCTTATAATAGATCTTGCTATTGCCGCTCTTCCTAGCCCAGATTAGGAAGACCAAGTCATTCGCATCAGCAATCGTATACCTAGCGCTCCGCCAGTCGCACGATGCAAGCCTGACTTCTATACCGTATCTTTTCATCTCATCGATCCTTTCTTTCACATCACCCTCCGCATACAGGAGCAAGACCTTCACCCTGACCTTTCGGTCGAGGGCAGAGATAAGCTCCTCCCTTACCTTCGGGAACCAGCTGAACTGCTCTGCCAATATGCAGACCTCTGATTTTGCCCTCGAGATTATCCTGACCGTCTCGAGCTCCATAGAAGTCAAGGTGTCGATCGACTGTATGAGATCCTCGACCCTCATTCCTAACCTCTTTTCAGCATATATTGGCTCCAGGATGCTTATCATCTCGTCGATCTTCCTCTTCATCTCCGCCATCTGGAGTTCCTTCTCGATCTCCGCCTTCTTCATATATTTCTGAAGGAATGTCTTGGGAGGTACTGGGGATAGACGATCGCCATTTTCATCAATGGCTCCAAAATCTATCAGCCTAGTTATAGAAGCATTCAGCTCCTTCTCCCCCAGAGCAACTTCTTTAGAGAGCGTACCCTTCTTCACCTCGCCTTTCTTTATCAATGCCTCGTATACCCTCATTTCGGCCTCAGTGAAACCGATTGATCTGAGAACAGTGAAAGGCATCCAAATGCGCCTCAAAATGTTATATGGTCTGTCGCAATATTAAGTTAATCACGCCACATTACCCTATTGGCGTTGCCCGTAGCACCATTCCAAACAGGCATTCACTGGATGACGCGCAGCATATTACATTAAAGGGGGGCGATGGTTTCCTACCGTCTGCATTTCGTCACCTTATAGAAAATGCCGACAATCATGCCAGCAACAAATCCGCCAATATGGGCAAAGTAGGCTATCCCGCTCCCAACCCCCCCTAGGAAGCTGTAGGCGCCAAAAAAAAGTTGGAGCAAGAACCAGAAACCAATCATGACGAAGGCTGGGAGTATGGTCAGATAAAAGCCGAGGAAAGTGTGCACTTTCGCCCTTGGGAACATAATCACGTAAGCCCCCATCACACCAGAGATGGCGCCAGATGCCCCCACAACCGGAATCAGCGAGAAAGGATCGGTGATGTAGTTCACATACGTGGCGATTAGCCCTGCTGCCAGGTAAAATATGAGGTATTTCCAGTGACCGATGCAGTCCTCAACGTTATCGCCGAATATGAACAGGAACCACATGTTGCCGAAGATATGGTCTATGCCGCCGTGCAGGAACATGCATGTGAATGCAGTCAGGTAGCTCCAATCCGCCGGTATGAAGCCAAATCTGTAAATGATGCCCTCAAAATCGCTCAAACTCCACAAGAAGACTATCACGTTTATCCCAATCAAGGCGAGGTTAACGTAAGGGAAAGTCTTCCTCTCGACAACATCCCTGACAGGGAACATGACTTTAACTCCTATGAAGAGAAATAAAACCTTATTCGCTCTTCGGACAACTTCTATATGATTAATATTGAGCAGTAGTAATAGGCATTACGGAGACAGACCTGACCAAGATTGGAGGGCAAGCCGTTTGAGAATACTTGTCGTAAACGAAACAATGCCGAC
>JANHAI010000036.1 GCA_024464205.1 Candidatus Methanomethylicia archaeon | reverse complement strand
GGCAGGTCCAAAAGGGGTTCTTCATTCAATGCATCGAGTTGGCAGCAAAATGCGATCTCCCCCTGGTAATCCATTCTAGGAGCGCCGGCAGAAAAGCAATCGAGCTAATTTCGTCAACCGGGTACAAAAGGGTTCTTATGCATGCCTTCGACGGCAAGGCAGGAGATGCCGAGAAGGCTGCGAAAGAAGGCTTCTATTTCTCAATACCTCCTTCGATAGTACGTTCAGAGCAGAAACAGAAGCTCGCGAGGGTCCTTCCTCTCGAATCAATGATGCTCGAGAGCGATTCACCGGCTCTATCTCCAAATATGGGGGAGCGGAACGAGCCTGCGAACGTCCTCAAGGCTGCCCTCAAAATTTCGGAGATTAAGGGTTTGCCTTTTAATGAAGTGACTGATGTTACCGCTGCGAATGCACGCGAGTTCTTCAAAATTTAATTTTAAATGTTCAAGGCAAAAAAGCGGAAATGGAAAGGTAAATTTTTTATACTTTCTGTATAAGAACCAGATTACTGAAGGTGTTTTCGTTATGAAGACAAACCTCATAATATTAGCGATTGTTGTCGTTGCCATAATTGGAGTAGGAGCTTACATAGCAATGACCTCCACCTCGCCACAGACAACACAATTCAGGGTAGCTGCAATATACGTCACCCCAATCGAGGAAACTTGGAACCAGGTCCTGCATCAAGCGCTTCTGAGAGCAAAGACAGAGCTCGGCATCTCTTATAACTACTCTGAGAGGGTTTCAGAGTCTCAAGTCGAGAACGTGATGAGGCAATACATCAACAGCGGCTTCAACATGATCATCACGGACAGCTGGGGCTTCTGGGAAGCTGCTGACCGGCTTGCGCCTCAATTCCCCAACGTCTACTTTGCACAGGGTTCCGGCCTTAACGTTAACTTCGGGAAGAACTTGGCGTTATTCGATTACTACATACAGGAAGCCGCTTTTGAGGCAGGCGCCATCGCAGCAAAGATAACCAACACCAGCAAGCTAGGGATAGTCACAGCATATTCAGGCGTTGGCGACGTGAACAACCTGCTCAATGGCTTCATAGCAGGAGCAAAGCACGTCAACCCAAACATCAACGTCACCATCTCATACATACAGAGCTGGTATGATCCCGGCGCAGCCAAGGTGGCGGCAAGCGCGCTAATCGCCTCAGGTGTGGACGTGATCTATTCGGAGAGGTACGGCGTCTTTGAGGCTTGCAAAGAGGGAAGCAATGTTGTTGCCTTGGCATTTGGCAACATTGTTGACCAAAACAGCCTTGCCCCCGATGTTGTAGTAGGTAGCGTGACTTGGGATCTGTATCCGATGGTAAAAACAATGATCTTAGGCGCCAAGAACAACAACTTCACGTCTGGCATTTACTACACAACAATGGCGAACAACGGCTCAAAGTTCATATGGAACCCTGCCTTCCAGGCAAAATACCCGGCAGTCTACAACTACTCTCTAGCGCTTGAAGCACAGATTAAAGCAGGGAACATTACTTGGGTCGTAGGCAACGCAACCGTGCCTCTTTCCGTTCCAAAGTTCGACAACCCGTAGAGGTGGCACAATGCCCCTCCCTTTTATTTTTTCTACAGGCATAGAAGAAGGTTTGTCAAAACAAGCTTCTTTTTCAGGCGGGAGCGAAATAGATCATCTTAGCGATTATGCCCTTTATGTTCGTGGCATAAGTAAGACTTTTTCTAATGGGGTAGTGGCCAACAACGACGTCACATTTGGGATAATCAAAGGTGAAGTCCATGCTTTGTTGGGTGAGAACGGGGCTGGAAAGACTACCCTGATGAAGATACTGTCTGGGTGTCTTAAGCCAGACAGAGGCGAGATCTATGTTAATGGAGTCAAGACCAGGATCAGCGACCCAAGGAAGGCGGTTCAGCTTGGGATCGGAATGGTCCACCAGCACTTTACGCTCATACCCACTTTCACCGTAGCCGAGAATATTGCGTTAGTGTCCTCCTCCTCTAGGAAGCTGGAATTGAAAGCTGTGGAGGATAAGGTAAGGCATGTTTCGAAAAGCCTCAATTTTGAGATCAACCCGAATACCCGTATTGAGGAGCTCCCCGTTGGGGCGAGGCAAAAAGTAGAGATCCTCCGCCTCCTATGCCAGGACGTGAGCATCCTGATATTGGACGAGCCCACCTCAGTCCTGACGCCTTTGGAGGTTGAGGACTTCTTCAGAATTATTAGGCAATTGAAAAATGATGGAAAATCCGTGATAATAATTACCCATAAAGTGAAAGAAGCTCTTTCAATCAGCGACAGGATAACGATCATGCGAGGGGGCAAGACTATACTTACCATACCGTCCTCGCAGACAAATGCCTCAGAGCTTGCTTCATATGTCGTCGAAGGCTTCATCCCCAACCTAAAGCGGGTACCAACAGCACGTGGGGAGCCAACGCTGAGTGTAAAGGGGCTATTCATAAAGGGCGATCGGGGAGAAATGGCAGTCAAAGGGCTAGACCTGTCAGTGCACAGCGGAGAGATCGTCGGTCTGGCGGGCGTTACTGGGAACGGTCAAAAGGAGCTCGTTGAGGCCCTTACTGGGCTCCGAAAGGTCGAGGGCGGGTCTATCTCCCTCAAAACTTGCGACTTGGCCAATAAGCCACCAAACTTCGTAATCAACAGTGGTATATCGTACATACCCGAAGATAGGATGAGGCGGGGGGTAATCCTAGGAATGACCATTTCAGAGAATCTAGCCCTTAAGCGAATCGACAAGGAGCCGTATAGCAAGAAGATGCTTATCGATAAGGAAGCCCTCGACAAGTCGGCAAAAGAGCTGATCTCCATCTTCGGCATCAAAGCATCAGACCCATGTGCCACGGCGGGGAGCCTCTCAGGCGGCAACATACAAAAGCTAATCGTCGCTAGGGAGCTAACCAATGCGCCCAATATCGTAATTGCCGAACAGCCGACTGCCGGCCTAGACGTCAAGGCATCTGAAGCAGTGCACCAGAAGCTGCTCGATCTCAAATCGAAAGGCGCTGCGATCCTCCTGATATCGGCAGATCTCGACGAGATAATGAAGCTCAGCGATAGGGTTCTGATCGTTTTTGGAGGGAAGATCGTAGGGGAGTTCTCTTCCGATTCCTTGGATATGGAAAAACTTTCGAAGCTGATGCTGGGCTCAGAATGAGAGGGGGTTCTCGATGCAACTAAAGATATCGAAATCAACCTACCGCTCGATCTTGAAATCCCTCATCTCAGTAGCCCTTGCGCTCGTTGTGACTTCTGTACTCTTCATACTGACAGGCGCGAATCCGGTATTGGCATATTACTACATGTTCGTGGGGGCATTTGGAAATTTTAGCCTTACAGTTGAGACCTTGGTCAGGATGACGCCGATCCTGCTTGTCTCGCTAGGGTTGGCCGTCTCGTTCAAGTGCAAGGTCTGGAACATAGGGGCAGAAGGGCAGCTGTATATGGGGGCGATGGTTGGGACGATCGCAGCGGTCTCCCTAGGCAACACGCCAGTGACGCTTCTGATTTCGATTGCGCTCTGCATCCTTGCAGGCATGGCATGGGCAGGCATCCCTGCCCTGATGAAGACGCACCTAGGCATAAACGAGGTTATTACGACCTTCCTCATGAATTATGTTGCTATATACTTCGTCCAGTGGCTGATCGCTTTTCCTTTCAGGAGCCCCGATACTCTTTTCCCGGAATCCGCCCAACTCCCTGCCGCCGCAATACTCCCGATCATGGTCCCATCCACGCGGCTCCACCTTGGAGTCCTGATCGCCATCTTTCTAGCCATACCGCTCGTATACTTGCTGATGATGAGATCGACCTTTGGCTACAAATTGAAGGCAGTGGGTGAGAACCCTGAAGCTGCCAGGTATGGGGGCATCAACATCAAGAGGACGATGCTCATGGCGCTAGTTATAAGTGGGGCTCTGGCTGGGCTCGCAGGGTTCTTCGAAGTGTCTGGCATCCAATTTAGGATGCGGGGCTCCCTGTCCCCTGGTTATGGGTATACGGGTATCGTCGTCGCTCTACTGGGTCAGAGCAACCCGATTGGCGTTGCAATCTCCTCGATTTTCATAGCAGCGATATACAACGGGGCATTCGAGGTCTCTCGTGTCCTAAATCAGCCGCAGGGAATCGTGGACTTCATTCAAGGCGTCCTTATCATATTCGTACTCTCGTCTGAGAGCATCATGCGTTTCTTGGAGAAGAAGGGGGTAATCAAGCTATGATAGAGATGGCGCTTGTGGTGGGGTTGTTGGCAATCACCCTCAGGACCGCTTCCCCCCTTTTGCTCGCCTCCCTAGGAGAGACGATCGCAGAGCGTGGCGGAATCCTAAACCTCGGGATAGAAGGTGCTATGCTCATAGGCGCCTTCTCAGGTTTCTTAGGGGCGTATTTCACAGGCAGCCTAGTGGTGGGTTTCATCACTGCCATAATAGGGGGCATATTGACCGTACTTCTGTTTGGCATTCTCGTCATTAAAGTGAACCTCGATCAGGTCGTCTCTGGTCTCGCAATCAACCTCTTGGCGACCGGGCTCTCGCTCTACTTCTTCAGGATTGCCTTCTCGCAAGGCAATTTCCCTTACTTGGGCCAGCTCATAGATCCCATGCCTATACCAGGCCTGAGCGGGATCCCAATAATCGGCGATATACTCTTCAACCAGACGATATTCGTATATATCGGGCTACTGTCAGTGCCCTTGATTTACTGGATTTTGTTCAAGACATCCTTTGGCCTCAGGCTTCGATCAATAGGTGAAGATCCATTCGTGGCGTCATACCTGGGGATAAACGTCGAGAGGACAAGGTTCATCTCGCTGATCGTGGAAGGGATCTTTGTGGGGATGGCAGGCGGCCTGTTGACAATTTCAATGTTCAACACGTTCGACACCAGGATCGTGGCTGCACGTGGGTTTGTTGCCGTTTCCATTGTGATCCTGGGGAGGTGGAACCCGTGGGGCGCATTGACGGGCTCTCTCCTTTTTGGATTCACCCAGGCCTTGTCCCTTTGGATAGGGACGTTCCTAGTGGGGCCTGCTGCTCCTTCCATATCCCAACTGCTCAGTCTGCTACCTTATGTTGTGACTTTGCTTGCGCTGGTTGTTGGAGGTAGAAAGGTCAGGGGACCGGCTTCGCTTGGTAGCCCATTTGCGAAAGAATGATTAAATATATTTATTTTTATTTTATTTATTTATAAGGAAAAATATATATAAATATATATAAAAAAAGAAGCACATTATGAAAGGATCGCTAGACCTCAATCCCCAACTCGGCAAGCTCGCTCGCGATCTTCTCATACTTGTCCTGCCACTCTTTCTTAGGTTTTGCCGTGTTCATGTCATAAAGCTCTTGGAAAGTCTTCCCCTTTGGCGCCTTGGATATGTCCAGCAACCCCTCGTATGTCGGCAGCCATGAGTTAAGGAACTCGTTCGCATCGGCCCTCCTCATCCCTGCGGCTGCAACACCGACCTCTTTCAGCATCCTCGCCTCAAGGCCAGTCGCATGATCTGTGAGCTTCCCGCCACACGAACCGCAACCCATAAGGTGCATCCCGCTTACTGAAGATGCCACGCCGCCTGCCGCTGCTTCCCTTAGGAGCATCTCTTCCCCAGGCCCTGCAGCGCAGTAGCAGTCATATATGCTCATGACATCCGTATTCCGAGATAGGGCCTGCCCTACCATGCTGATGCACCAGAGGCCAACCCTGTCCGTGCCATTCAGGTTCTTGACGTTAGTGAGGCTGCAATAGTGGTAGCTGGCTGAGTAGGCTACAGCACCGGCCAAATGCTCAGCAACATTGACTATGGCCGTCCCCTCAGGACCGCCGGCATACCCCCCAAGGATAGGCGTCATAAGATTGCCTATATGGCACCCATAGCTCTGCAAGTGCTCTATTAGGGACAAATGGGAAAGGCTCGTCTTCAGCTCTATCATCTGTGCTACCAACAGGCCATCCGAAGGCCTAATTCCGTTCGCCTTGTCGAGCGCACAAAGCTTGGCTTCCGGGCTCACTACCGCTACATCATTTATGTGCATCCCTGGCCTTCCGGCATCGGTTATCGCCTGCCGAGCCCAGCGGGCAAGCATCCGCGCTGCCCTGAATTCCTGAGGAGTCCCTTTCCTGATCTTGAATCCGTCAATTGTTGCCAAGGTCCCTGCGCCAACAGAATCGATAGCCCCCTCCTGCGCATAGCTCCTTAGGGTCTTTACGTACGCCTCGCCCTCGGTGCAAAGGGTTCCTGTCGGCCCAGAATGAATTACAGGCGGTCTTGGATCCTCGATCCTCCTCATCTCCATTACAACGCTGTCCTTGCCCTCGCCCAGCACATGCGCTGAAGGTAGGGAGTTCAGGACCTTCTTCACTTCCCATTCCTCAAACATTATGGCGCGCTTCGTGGTTTGGCAGTAGAATCCAAGCTCGAGGAGGATCTTCATGCCTGCCTCGAAGACGTCGTCCGCCATCGAGTCGTCCGCAGGTATCACCTGCTTAGGGTCAAATACTATGTTGTGCTCTTTGACGAGCTCCCTTGTCCTTTTCATCAGCTTCATGTCATAGTCCTTTTCTTCGATAAATGGCCCTTCATAAGCCCTTTTTGTGATCTCATCCATTCTGTATGTCCTCATTTTTTCACCACCATTGCTAATACAGCAGATCCAAGTCGAACTTCTCTGCTATCTCCTTTCTCATCTTGAGGTAGACCTCTACCCATTCCTTGTTTGGAACGACCTTCCTCGTGTCGTAGAGTTCTGGGAAGGGCTTACCGATATCGGGCTTACCCTGCTTATCCCTATACTCATTGGCGAGGGCTACGACCACCTCGTTCGCCCTTTCCCTTGTCATCCTTGACCTTGCAACAGCGTGCGCCACTTCAGCCATGAACCTAGTTTCCAACCCGCTCGCATGGGGGTATTTCCCATTAGTTGCAGAGACCCCCAGGGGATGACTGCCTGTGACGACATTTGTGATTGTGTTCGCAGCTGCCTCATAGAAGACCATCTCACTGCCAGCACCTGCTGAAGTCCATACGTCCCCCATTATTATGAATGGCGCGTTTCTCGCCATGGCTTGGCCCACGATGTTCAAGTTCCACATGCATTCTGGAGCGCTTGTGCTCATGTATTTGAAATGGATAGGGTGGCAGACGTGGAACTCGGACCTATACATCGCCCTGCCTAGGAGGAAAGATGCTACAAAGCAGACTGCGACCCCCTCTGGCCCTCCAGCATAGCCGCCTATTATCGGATCGACAAGAGTACAATTGAATGCGCCATACTCTGTGAAGTTGACGACCTTCGATATTCGGTCGAAATCTGTCTTGAGCTCGTTGAGCAGGGCCACCAGGTGTGAATCGCTCTTCCTCATGTACCTCTCATGGGCAATCGCAAGATCCCCCAGCGCCGAAACGCTGCTCTCAGCAGCTATGAAGCCGATCCCTGGCCTGCCAGCCCTGGCAGCTGCCTCCCTTAGCATTGTGAGTTCTCTCCGGCAAGCCTGGATCTCGAGTGGCGTCTTGGTTCTTACCTTCCTCCCTTCAACCATCGCAAGCCCGCCATTGTTTATCATGTCTATCAAGGGCTCTTTCATGTAGGAGATTGCCATCGGGAGGTACCACTCCTCTGGGATGGCTGCGCCTGCTTGCCCTCCGCATATTATCGCTGGCCTCTGGTCTTCCACGCCCCGTGCATATAGCACCCTGGAATCCTTTCCCTCTCCAATTATGATGCTCTTCGGAGCCGATAGCAGCGCTTCCTTCAATTCAGCCTCGTCGAACTTAATGACTCTCTTAGTGTCTATGCAATATGCGCCTGCTTCCAATGCGAGCTTCATTCCTGCCTCGAAGACGTCGTCCGCCATCGAGTCGTCCGCAGAGACAATCTGGCTGGGGTCGTATTTGATGCCGTGCTCCTTTACCAGCTCCCTGCAAAGCCTGGCGACAACCTTCAAGTCAAAGTCTTTTTCTTCCATGAATGCGCCTGTTTCAGCCTTGTCTATGACCTCCCATATGGAGTTCATTGCCCCTTCACCTTATGATAGAGCTCTTTAGCGACCCTCACAGCCTCGTCGCCATCGTCGCCATAGCCGTCAGCGCCGATCGACTCCGCCCATTCCCTTGTGACTGGTCCACCGCCTACAAGCACTATGTACTTCTGCCTTATTCCCCTCTCCTTGAGCATCGCTACCATGTCCTCCATATAAGGCATCGATGTGGAGAGCAAGGTCGATGCACCAATGATGTCCGCCCCCACCTCTTCGGCTTTGTTGATGAGGGCATCGACTGCCACGTCCCTGCCAAGGTCACAGACCTCAAACCCATTGGCACGTAAAAGCATCGCCACTATGTTCTTCCCAATGTCGTGTATGTCCCCAGAGATTGTGGCGATCACCACTTTCCCCTTCTTCAAGGCTGCACCGCCCCTCTTGACTGCTTCGGGCTCTAGGATATTCAGCGCAGCCTTCATCGCCTCTGCCGCCATCATCACCTCTGGCAGATAGATCTTGAGGTTGCTGAAGTCTTCGCCTACCTTTGCCATGCCC
>JANHAI010000035.1 GCA_024464205.1 Candidatus Methanomethylicia archaeon | reverse complement strand
AGGATGGAACCAGGGGTAGCATACATACTGGGACCAGGGACAACCGTGAAGGCCATATGCGAAGAGCTGGGGGTCGGCTGCTCACTCCTTGGGGTCGACGTGCTTATAGACGGGAAAATCGTGGCGAAGGACGCGAACGAGGATGGGATAATCAGCGCAATAAGTGGCAGGAGGGCAACGATAATAGTCTCCCCGATTGGGAAGCAGGGCTTCATATTCGGGCGCGGGAACCAGCAGATCAGCAGCAGAGTCATTTCGGCTGTCGGGAGGGGGAACGTCCTGGTGATCGCGACTCGAGACAAGCTCGAAGGGATGGACACCTTAAAAGTAGACACAGGGAGCGCTGAAGCTGACGGCGCTTTGAGCGGGACGGTGAAGGTTCTCGTGGATTATAATTCATTCAGGGTGTTCCGCGTCTCTGCTGCCAGCGAGGTCGATCCGAACTGGGGGGACAAAGGAGCCCCTCCTAAATGAGCTTCTTTATCTCAGCCGCGTATGCCTCAGGCTTGAGGAGCGATTCAGTGCCGCCCCTGACTTCGACCTTGACGAGCCAGCCCTCGCCGTACGGATCCTGGTTTATCAGCTCAGGCTTCGACTCGAGTGCTGGGTTGACCTCCACGACGACGCCATCCACGGGCGAGTAGACTTCTGCGACGGCTTTGATTGATTCGAGTGTGCACATAGTCACGCCCTTCTTGAGTTGCTGACCGACCTTCGGCAGCTCCACGAAGACTACATCATGGAGCGTCCGCTGCGCGTAGTCCGACACGCCAACAGCGGAGGGGGACTCTGTGATGTCAATCCACTCATGGGTCTTCGAGTAGAGCAGGCCCAGCTTTATTGTGTTTCCGCTAACGTCTATGGTCTTGGACATGCCATATCGACCTAATCGAGAATCAGGACAGGAGGGATTTAACCTTTGAGCTGGGCGATGCGTATGGCGAAGTTCACTTCTGGAATATCTTGAGCAGACCCTTCTTGCTCGCGCCCCTTACAGATATGGTGAGCGACGAGGGATCGAACCTTAGCGCAGCAGAGCAGTGGGGGCACTTGGATCCGTTCCTCTCAATTATTTCGGACGGGGAAGTGAGCTCAGGGTCCTCGTAAATGATCGTCTTACATTGATGGCATATTAGCCTGACCGGCAAGGATATCACCAACCGTTCTCCCTTTCGTCAGCCCTCCGAGCAGGTTCAGACCCCTCCTTGAGAGGGATTCGATCCATATCTCCGAAGCGAGGATCACATAGCATTCGGTTGCTTTTAAATCATTCTCGGCTGCCAGCCTCTGGGAGATCTCCAGGAGCGCCTCGATGTACCCTGATGACTGCATCTCGTCCGAGAGCTTGCAAAGGACGGTCCCGCTGGACGCCAGCGCGCCGATCAGCTGCCTGTAATCATGCGCCAGCACTATCCTGCCTTTCCAGCTTCCGATCAGGAAGAGGAGAGTGCCGCCCAGGATAAGCGCATCGGGGATCGGGTACAGCGATGGCCCTGAAAGGATCCGGTCCGCAGCATATAGCACCCCCGCTGAGCCTGCTATGAAGAGGCCGAAAATCCCCACTGACGCCCGCCTGAAGTTTGGATCGGCCCACAGCCTATTCATGAATGCCGCCTCATAGAAGATCGAGAGCGTCAGCAGTAGGAACCTGGCCTTGAGGCTGCCAAAGATCGACATAGCACAGGATTATTAGATCAGGATATCGTATTAAGTCTTGAGGCGGGGCAGCCTGGAGCGTCAGCTTATAATCTGCGAGAAGCCGAGCGCGGCCGAGAAGATCGCCTTTGCGCTGGGTGGCGCGGGGGTGAGGAGGTCTAGGAGGGGGAAGGTCCCAGTTTACAGGTTCGAGCTGGAGGGCAAGGAGGTCACCGTCGTCCCGTCCATCGGGCACCTCTATGCGGCGGCACAGCAGGGGCCGGGGTGGAGCTTCCCTATGTTCTCGCTAGTCTGGGCCCCGATACATGAGGTTGAGAGGAGGGCGAGCGGGTCGAGGGCGTGGATAAGGGCAATCTCGGATCTGGCGGCCCAGGCTGATTCGTTCGTCAGCGCCTGCGATCTGGACACTGAAGGCAGCCTCATCGCGTACATGATACTGTTGCATGCGTGCCGCGGTGCTGATTCAAGGGCGAGGAGGATGAGGTTCTCCACTCTCACGAGGCAGGACCTCCAGGCAGCTTACGCCGGGATGACCAGCACCCTTGACTACGGGGCGGCAGAGGCAGGGAAGGCGAGGCATGAGCTCGATTGGATCTTCGGCGTCAACGTCTCGAGGGCGCTCATGGATTCTTACAGCAGGACAGGGAGCAGCTTCGAGGTCTTGAGTGCAGGCCGGGTCCAGAGCCCCGTCCTCTATGCCCTCGCGAAGAGGGAGGCGGCCATAAGGCTGCATCTGCCGGACCCCTTCTGGCTCATAGGCGCCGAGGCGGAAGTGGGCGGGGGAATTGTCCAGGCGAGGCTCAGGGGGGGCAAGGTCCTCTCGAAGCGGGAGGGCGAGGAGATCGCGTCGAGGTGCAGCGGAGCTAAAGCGGTCGTGAGCAGGATTACTGAGAGGGAGGTGGTGATACCGCCACCATTCCCCTTCGACCTAGGGACGCTCCAGTCTGAGGCATCGAGGATCTTCGGCTTCCACCCTTCGAGGACCCAGAAGATAGCCGAGAAGCTGTACTTGGAGGCGCTCATCTCATACCCGCGGACGGCGAGCCAGAAGATCCCGCCCTCAATAAACTGCGTCCAGATACTCAGAGGCCTGGCGGGGAGCGATTACTACAGGGAGATGGCCGAGGAGATACTCGCTTCCGGCAGAACCCGACCGAGGGAGGGAAAAAAGTCTGATCCAGCCCATCCGGCGATCCACCCGACGGGGGCGCTGCCTCGCTCGATCGGGAGGGACGAGGGGAAGGTCTACGACCTTGTCGTGAAGAGATTCTTGGCGGCCTTTGGCGAAGCCGCGGTTCAGGCGCAGGCGACCATTGAGCTTGAATGCAGCAGCGGGGACGTCTTCGTCGCCGATGGCAAGGCCACTAAGGAGGATGGGTGGACGAGGTTCTACAAGCCATACGCCTTTCTTAAGGAGGCGCTGCTGCCGAAGGCCTCGGTTGGAGATGGGGCGAAAATCCTGACGGCATGGGCTGAGGGGCGGTTCACGGCTCCGCCCCCCCGGTTCACGGCGAGCAGCGCGATCAGGTTCATGGAGAGGAACGGTCTCGGGACGAAGTCGACGAGGGCGGAGGTCCTTGACACGCTCTACAGGAGGGGGTACATAGACGGATGGAAGATCTCGGTCACTGAGCTTGGGTTTGGCGTGACGAGGATACTAAAGAAGTTCTTCCCGGACCTCGTCTCGATTGAGCTGACGAGGAGGCTCGAGGAGGAGATCGAGGGCATAGGGTCGGGGGAGAGGAGGGCGACTGAAGTGGTCCTCAAGGGGATCGACCTGGCGAAGGGCGTCTGCGAGAAGATGATCGACAAGTATGAGGAGGTGGGGGACGAGCTGTCCAAAGTCGTCAGGAAGCTTAGGGAAGAGAGGCGGACCCTTGGTCCCTGCCCTGAGTGCAAAAGCGGGATGCTCATAATAACCCATTCGAGGAAGAGCGGGAAGAGGTTCGTGGGGTGCAACAACTACAAGAATGGCTGCAGGGTGACCATGCCGCTGCCGCAGCGGGGGAGGATAACACCATCTAAGTCTACATGCAAGGTCTGCGGATACCCGATAATCGAGGTCCGTGGGTTCGGGAAGAGGCCGTGGAGGCTCTGCGTAAATAACAGGTGCGGTAGCAAGGGCAGCTGGCAGAGGGGTTCAGGCAAGGCGGGGAGCGAAGATGGGGCGGAGTAGGGATCCAGGCTCCCCTGCGATGGGGGCATGCGCCGTATGCGGCTCCCCTTCAGGCGGCAGCCTCTGCGCGAGGCACGCAAAGGCAGCCCGCAAGATCGAGGCGCATTTCGCCACCTGGAGAGAGAGGGCAGGGGTGGAGTGGGAGGAATACCTTAGGCGCGTTTCGGAGAACGACCTTTCAGGGGCATGGATAAAGGAAACTGCGGAATACCTACTGCGGTCAGGTATGCGCTTCGGCCAGATCTCAAAACCCTAGAGGGAGCTGAGTGCGGAGCGCAGGAGGGAGAGCCTTTTAGCCTCCCTCAGCTTGAATGAATCCAGAGTAGAAATGGCAGAGGATAATGCACCCCTCTGCTCTTTTGCCATCCTGGCGATCTCGCCTGGCGCAGGCCCTCCCCTCGTTGGTTTGTCAGCGACATTCCTCGCCGGGTCGACTGCGGCGGCGACCGAAGCTGGAGGGATGCGGACCCTTGCCTTCTCCTCGATCATTTCGCAGAGCTTTTCTGCCGGAACCTCAGAGAGCGTCGTCGATGCTGAGACGAGGTCCCTCACTATCGACCCGACGATCCGGTGGGAGCTGCGGAAGGGGAGGGCGCCCTCCCTAACGAGGAGGTCTGCCAGCTCGGTGGCAACCGAGAAGTCCTCTCTCACTGCATTATTGAGCCTTGGACTGTTGAACTTGAGCTTGCGGACGAGATCGGCTGCCACCCTAAGTGAGAGGGCCGCGGATTCGCATGCCCTCCAGAGCGGGGGGGTTGCGTCCTGCATGTCGAGGTTGTAGGCGAGCGGGAGCCCTTTCATTACCATGGCAATTGCGTTGAAGCTCCCGACTGTCTCCCCAGCCTTTGCCCTTATCATCTCGGCGGTGACCGCGTTCTTCTTCTGGGGCATTATGCTGCTGGTCGAGGAGTGGTCGTCAGGGACCTCTACATAGCCGTATTCGAGGGAGCTCCAGACGATGATCTCCTCCATCATCCTACCCAGGTCCAGCATCATTATGGAGAGGGCGGATGCCGCCTCTAGGGCGAAGTCCCTCGATGACACAGCGTCTATCGTGTTCTCAAGGACGCCGTCGAAGCCCAAGTATTCCGCGAGTATCGATCGGTCGATCCTGAAGCCCGTCCCGGCAAGAGCTGCGGACCCCATCGGCGAGAGGTTCACCCTGCGGAGGCATTCGAGGAGCCTGCTCATGCTCCTGGAGTGCATCTCGGAATGGGCGAGGAGGTAGTGGCCGACTGTCACTGGCTGCGCGTGCTGGAGGTGCGTGAACCCCGGCATGAGGGTCGATGCCTCTGCCTCGGCCCTGTCGATCAGGGCGGATTGGAGCGCTGCTAGCTCGCCGCATATCTCGACCAGGAAACGCCTCAGGCGCATCCTTAAGGCTGTCGCTACCTGATCGTTGCGGCTCTTTCCGGTGTGGATCTTCCCCCCAACATCTGGACCGACCCTCCTGATCAACTCCTCCTCGATGACCATGTGGATGTCCTCCATGTCTGGGGGGACGGAAGAAACCTTGCCCAGCATGCCAGAGAGCGCCGACGCGATTGCCTTCGCCTCGGCGTTCGTTACGAGCCCTGCCTTGAGGAGGGCCAGGAGGTGAGCCTGGTTTATCTCGATTACGTCATCTGCTATGTAATGGTCGTGAGCCGAGGACGAAGTGAGCCTTGCAACGTCCCCGGTCAGGTCCCCGGAAAGGCGACCGCCGCGCGTTATCTTCAAGGGAAAGGCCACCGATCAGATATCGCGTTCTGGGGCTTTAACCCTTCTTCGAGATCACTTTCCTGGAAACGACCGTGGGCAGCCCCCAGAGCTCCACAAAGCCCGCGGAGAGCGACTGGTCGAATGTCGATGAGGAGTCGTATGTTGCGGTCTTGAAGTCGTAGACTGAATACGGCGACTCCCTCCCTGTGACGATCATCGATCCCTTGTATAGCTTGAGCTTCACTTTGCCGTCCAGACGATCGTTCGCCTTGTTTATGAAGGCGTCGAGCTCTTCCCTCAGCGGGTCGTCCCACAGACCAGCGTATGCAAGGAAGGTCCACTTCTCGTCCACCAGGGACTTGAAGGACATCTCGTGCCTGTTGAGCACTAGCTTCTCCAGGTCCTTGTGGGCCTCGATCAGCGCGACGGCAGCTGGGCACTCGTAAGTCTCCCTGGACTTGATGCCGACTATCCTGTCCTCCATATGGTCTATCCTGCCTATGCCGTTCTCGCCAGCCACCTTGTTCATTTTCCTTATCAGGTCGACGGGTTCCATGGGGCAGCCGTCGATCGCGACAGGCACGCCGGCCTTGAACGAGACCTCGACTACGGTCGGCTTGTCTGGGGCCCTCTCCGGGGCTACGGTCCATTCCCACCCGTCCTCCTCGGGCGATGTCCACGGGTTCTCAAGCGGCCCGCTTTCAATCGATCTCCCCCACAGGTTCTGGTCTATGCTGTACTTCTTGGCTGATTTTGATATCGGGATCCCGTGCTTCTTCGCGTACTCGATCTCTTGGTCCCTGCTCATCCCCCATTCCCTCGCCGGGGCGAGCATCTTCAGTGTCGGATCAAGCGCACGGCAGGAGATCTCTATCCTAAGCTGGTCGTTCCCTTTGCCTGTGCAGCCGTGGGCCACGGCATCGCAGCCCTCCTTGTGGGCGATCTCGACGAGCTTGTGTGCGATGAGCGGCCTTCCGAGAGAGGTCGAGATCGGGTACTTCCCCTCGTAGAGACCGTTCGCCTTAATCGACGGGAAGACGTAGTTCTTGGCGAACTCGTCCTTCGCGTCGATCGTGTGATGGTTCTCGGCGCCTACATTGAGCGCCTTCTCTCCTATGCTCCTGAAGTCCTCACCCTGCCCGAGGTCGACTGTGACGGTCACGACCTTTGCTCCATATTTGTCCGCGAGCCACTTCACGGCTACGGATGTATCAAGGCCACCAGAATAGGCCAATGCGATCTTCTTGATTCCTGACACTTTTGCCACCAATCATTTGGTTTTTTGATCCATTAAGCAGAGCCTGGGTCCACTGTTGTGATCCATTGGCTGTGCTTTTCTCCTCAATATATGAGGGAGAAAAATAATCTTTTTGGATGGTTAATAAGCTTTACCTTTAGAAGGTTTTGAATTTTTGGCGCGAAAATTAAACTTTATTTAGGGCTTCGGTCCTGACGCCGGCGGCCGATTGGGTAGAGGCGTTGAGCACGCAGCCAGGGTCGTGCTCGGAATAATCGCCGAAGTACGCGTACGCCCGCGCCCTGCAGCCTCCGCAGACGTACCTGAACTCGCAGTTGCCGCAATGGGACTTCAGGGAATCCCTTTCGCGGAGCTCCCTGAACGCCTTCAGGCCCCTCCAGAGCTCCTCGGGGTCGTCCCTCAGTATGTTTCCCAGGGGGAGCGGCAAGAAAACGCACGGCGTTATTGTGCCATCCTGCTCAATGGCGATGTAGAATCGCCCAGCACCGCACCCGCCTATGAAGTCGGAGAGGGAGGCGAGGGCCCCATTGAGCTCGTTGTTGGAGAAGTGCGTCGGGATCACGCTGCATTTGGCACCTTCTGCCTCGAGGGCGACCCGAGCGAACTGCGGGGCGGTCGAGAGGACGTTAGGCTTGACCCCTTTCCTCTCCTTGAGTCGATCCCAAAGTAGCTTGAGGAGCGCCTCACGCTCGTACGGGGAGAGGTCGTTCTCCTCAATGAACTTTCCCCTTCCTGTTGGCACAAAGTTGTACATCATGAACCAGTCCACGCCCAAGGTGCCGCAGAGGTCTATTATTGCGGGGATCTCTTTGAGGTTGCCCTTCGTGGCGGTCGTGGCGACGTTCACGAAGAACCCCTCTTCGACAGCGTTCTTGATCCCGTCTATCGTCCGGCTGAACATGCCAGGCACGCCGCGGAACTGGTCATGAGTGCTTGCGGTCGCCCCGTCGAGGCTTATCTGGAGGTATTCCACCCCCGCCCCCCTCAGACTCTTGCACATCTCCTTGGAGAGGAGGACGCCGTTCGTTGCCACTGCGACGTAAATGCCGCTCGACGAGGCGTACTTCGCAAGTTCAAGGATGTCCTTCCTGATGAGTGGCTCCCCTCCCGAGAACGCGAGGACAGCCACCCCCCACCTCGAGAGCTTGTCGATCGTTGCCTTAGCGTCTTCGGTTCCCATCTCCGCGGCCGCGTTGCCGGATGTGCCCGCGTTCGCGTAGCAGTGCTTGCACTTCAGGTTGCACCGCGATGTGATGTTCCAGACGACCTGGAACGGGGCGCCCGGGACGAACGGCTTCTGCACGCCGAAGTAGGCGAGGCCCTTTATGACGTTTGCAAGCCCCCTGCGCCAGTAAGGGTCCCTGAACTTCTCCTTGATCTCTTTTGAGCTGGCGCCGAACGTAGACGATCCGATGGAGAGCAAGGCGGCGACGGTGCGCTCCGCGAGCCTGCACCTGAAGCAAGCGGATTCCCTCAGGCCGACATAAAGCTCGAGGGCTACCTCAAGGCGCGATCTCCCACACGATTCGCAGTACGAAGTCAAGCCACCAAGCACCGTCTTCATGCCGGGGGCGTCAATAACGGATTTGAAGAGCTGCACAGCAGACTTCGATTCCATCGCAAGACACCACCTTGCGTTGGGGCTGAGTAGAACTCCGAACATTTGCTTTTAAGTGTTGTCCATTGCCATACGCACGATCCCCGAAAACGGGCATCGCGCGTGCGGGAAAAGGTGTATGTGACCTGTTGCATGGCGCCTCCCCGGATCCCTTGGCATTCGAACCCCAAGTGCAGATCGGACCTGCCATTGAAGGGAGCCCAGCGCTGGCGCTGCGGTCTACCTTCTTGGGTTACCAGTCATCACATTCGGCGGCTACGCCGTTCAAATCCAGGTGTGGTTCAGG
>JANHAI010000034.1 GCA_024464205.1 Candidatus Methanomethylicia archaeon | reverse complement strand
AAATCCTGCCAGGTATGGACGGGAATGTTACCTGGAGGCTGCTGTCCTTCATCCTCTCGATCGTGACCGGAACCCTGAAGCCCGACGTTGCGGAGAAGACTTTCGCCACATGCGTCACTGGCGATGCGCCCTCCATGACGTCGACGAGGATCCTGTTGACGGCGAGGTCTTCCTGGATCACGACCACGCGTTCGGACCCGTTGATTATGAAGTAACCGCCAGGGTCTGTCGGGTCCTCTCCCGCTTTGATCAGTTCCTCTCTGCTCATCTTCGCGAGGGCGCAGTAAGAGGATCTGACCATTATGGGGAGCTTCCCGATGTAGACCGATATCTGCTCCTCCTCGAAGCCGTCCTCGATCGGGGTCACCGCGAGGTTCATTGAGGCGGCATAGGTCAGGTTCCTCTGCCTTGCCTCCATCGGGAGGATCTCCTTCTCGGAGCCGTCGGCCTCGTGGATCGTCGGCTTGCCGACCGTCAGCTTCCCGAGCTTGATCTTGAAGCCAGGAAGGTCGGTCTCGATGACCCCCTGCTCGTCGACGATCTCCTGGAGCTTGTTTGCTATGAAATCGTCAAAAGAATCCAAGTGTTGCCTGACTAGGCCCTTCTCCTTGAAGAAGGACTCGATCAGGACCCATCTATCGTCAGTTGTAATCTCACTCAAAAAATATCACCTTGGGACAACATACCTGTACGCAACGGCCTGCCCCGCTATCTGGGATTTCCTAGTTATCTCAACGACGTCTCCCGGCTTCGCGCCTATGGCGATGCTCACCGGGTCATTCTTCCTCATCCACGGAAGGTCCTCCCTCCGTATTCCGAGGTTCTTCCTGAGGCTTTCCACCTCTTCCTTGCTGAGTATGCGGAACTTTGGGACAAGTTCATGCTCAAGAATATCGAATTTGACCATTCACACTCACCATTTTAACATGCAAAATATATACTATATCCAGATGCGCCCAGAACAGGACTACCATTCAACAAAAAAATGCCATTAATAAAGCTTCCTGTCGCGCATAGCCTTGGCTAACTTGCGGGGCTCCCCTTGCGCCTTGGATGGCGCAACGTTGTATGCTGTGCGCCAACCGCCGACTTCTTTTCTTGATGGTAGGTGGTCCCGCCCGCCGGACTTGAACCAGCGACCACCCGGTGATTGCCCTGGCTGGCGCGAGGACATGCACCGCCTCATGGGCGAATTCCCACGCGCGACCTTAGGTCTACAGCCGGGCGCTCTACCACTGAGCTAGGGCGGGCTTTGTAAGAATTGAAGGGGGGTAAATTTAAAGTTTGTTTTTACGGATATCCGCTCCCGAGAGGGGCATTTGCTGGGGGGACGCCATTATGGCCTGACCCCAAGCGTCACCGGGACCTCAACAGGCTGCCCACCCCTGATGACCGTCAGGACTACGGTCTGACCTGGGAAATAGCGCTCGAGGGTCGAGGTGAAGTCGTCCATCACCCGGACCGTGGTGTTGTCGACCTTCACGATTATGTCGCCCCCTCCCTTCAGCTGCGACGACCCGACGGTGATTGTGAAGTTGCCCCCGCGGATCCCCGCAGCCTCAGCCGGACCCCCCGCTGTGACGCTCTGCACCAGTATCCCGTACGTGGTGCTCGTGTTCAGCGCTCTCGCTATGAGGTAGTCCATCGAAGTGCCCGTTATCCCCACGTACGGGTGGGAGTACCCCCCGGTCGTGACGAGGCTGACGAATTCACGGATGAGCGTGTCAGAGGGGACGGCGAAGCCGACGTTCTGTGATCCGGTTATTATCGCAGTTGTTATGCCTACAACCCGCCCAAAGGAATCGAGGAGCGGGCCGCCAGAGTTCCCAGGGTTTATCGGGGTGCTGATCTGGATCACGTTCGCTATGTTGTAGTTTCCTGCCGTGGCCGTCTGGATGGCCCTCCCGATCTGGCTCACTATGCCCGAGGTGAGGGTGCTCTGTAGGCCGTAGGGGTTGCCCACTGCGATCACGCTGTCGCCGACCCTAAGGGTTGAGGAGGGCGCTACAGGGAGCGGGATCAGCTTCTGCGGTGGGGCCGAGACGGAGATGACTGCGAGGTCGCTATACTTGTCCTTGCCGAGCACCTGAAACGGATATGCGTCTCCATCAATGAACGTGACGGAACCGTTTATCATTCCGTCTATGACGTGGTAGTTTGTCACTATGAGCGGGGTGCCGGTGAGGTTGACGACGAAGCCTGAGCCGAGCACCTCGTCATATGTTGTGCCGATTATGCTCGAGGACGCTACGAGCCCACTTATAATCACTATCGATGGCTTGACGGATTCGTAAAGCTCGTTAAGGCTCGCCTGCTGGATGGTCCCGTTCCTCTGCTCGAGCCCCTCGATCTGGGACTGGAGGGCGGCTATCCTGCCCTCGAGTGCTCCAATTCTGGCGGTGAGGTCGGCTGTGCTGGCGCCCAGCCTGCCTGCGTTCGAGTAAGTGACCAGGGCGTACCCAGCGTACATTCCCACGACGAAGATTATCAACAGGAGCGGGACTATGCCTCCCCTCTGGCGCTGAGACATTTTTTCCACCAACTTGATCAATTCAGAGATGGTTATTTAACTTAATGGTGAACAAATGGTGCCCAAATAGCCACTTTCCGGAGGGGTTGTACGGATGCTTTCACGGACAGAGGGGAGCAAAGCCTTGCCAGTGTCATATTTAAATAATCTATGGATAGAACTGATCCTTGGTCAAAATGCCTGAAAGCAATCTTACTGAGCTCAGGAGCACCATACTTAAGGCGCTTTCTGATCCAGTTAGGCTGGAGATAATCGAGCTGCTCAAGGGAGGCGAGCGGTGCGTCTGCGAGGTGATCCCAGCCCTGGGGAGGTCGCAGTCCACAGTATCGAAGAACCTCGATCTGCTATACAAAGCAGGCATCCTCGAAAGGAGGGTTGATGGGAAGAAGACCTTGTATAGGATCGGGAACGCCAGGGTGATGGAGCTGCTGAAAGAGGTCGACGCCATAGCGCTGGACCACATCTCATCGCTCTCGAAGAGCGCCAAGCTCCTCGAGGAATCGGTCAATAGGGGCAGAGATTGAGTCATTGCTTATTCTCCGATAGTGCAGGATCCGCGTTGGCGGGCACTCATGTTCAGATAATTATTTATATCGACATATCGCATTATTCAAATAAAGTGATGGTTATGGCAGAGAATATTGTGCATGTTTTTGGCGGGGAGGTCCCGTGCGCAAGATGCCGCGCGACCGAGAAGGTTGTTCTTGAGGCGGCTAAGGAACTCAACCTGAACGTAAACATGAAGTACGCTTCGGCACTTTCCCCTGAGGCAGACAAATACGACATAATGGCAACCCCGGCCGTTGTCATAAACGGCAAAAACGTTTTCTCCGGGAAGGTGCCTGACAAGGAGACCATGAAGGAGATCCTCAAAAGGGAGTTCATGAAGTAAAGCCCGAAACCCAGGAATAGAGGGGTTTTTATGGTGAAGGTGGAATTCTTCACTGCGGAGCCGCCATGCGCAGGCTGCGTAGACCTCCTCAAGATAGCCGACGAGGTTGCCAAGAAGTACGGCAAGAAGGCAGAGGTCGTGAAGCACATCGGCATGTGCGACGAGTTCCAGAAGTACGGAATCACCATGGTCCCGGCAGTGGTCTTCGAGGAAGGCAGGATAATGCTGATGGGGGTCTGCCCGGACATGGAGACGCTCGACGCAGCATTCCGGGAGCTGGGGGTGCAGTAGGTTGGCGCTCAAGATAGAGGTCTTCACGTCGAAGCCATCGTGCTCGGGCGGGAGGCTGGTCCTGAAGCTGATGGAAGAGATCAAGAAGGAGTACGGTGACAGGATCGAGGTCGAGGTCCACAGCGGCCCGACGGAGAAGGCCAAGGAGTACGGCCTCAAGGTGAGCCCGGCGATCGTCATAGACAAGGACGTCAGGATAATAGGCGTCTGCCCCACGAAGAGGACGCTCGTGAACGCGATCAGGGAAGCAGGGCTAATGTAGGCGCGCCCGGCAGGGCTGGGCTAACCTTAATATTTTTTAAAACTCATTCGTGCCTCAGCGCCACGACCGGATCCATCTTGGAGGCGCGGCTCGCAGGGTAGTAGCCCGCGATTATGCTTACAGCCATGGCAAAGGCAAATACCATGACGACCATCTCAGGCCTGATGGATGGGGCGTAGTCAAAGGACTGGATGGCCGACGCTATGACTTGCGATCTCCCAAGTCCCCTCGAGAGAAGTGCAGGGATGAAGAATGAGAGGGCTGAGCCCACCGCTATGCCCATGGCGCCGCCAACAGCGCCCACGATGACGGCCTCCGAGAGGAAGAGGTAAAGGACGTCTTTCCGCTTGAAGCCGACGGCTTTGAGGACGCCTATCTCCCTTGTCCGCTCGATGACCGAGACGAACATGATGTTGGTGATTCCTATACCAGCCACGAAGAGCGAGATGCCCGCTATCGCCCCGAGCAGGACCGTCAGGGCGCTAGTGATCGAGGTCACGGTCTCGGTCACCTGCTTCACGGTGTTTATGTTAACGGTGCTGCCGTAGGATGCCTTGATGCTGCTGACGACGCTGTCGACGGCATCAGCGCTAGCGGTCCTGACGAAGAGCAGGCTGTAGCTGCTCCTGCCGAAGGTCGACATCACCGCCCTGAGGGACATGAAGATGCTCTCGTCGACGTTTATCAGGGCAGCGGAGCCGAACGGGGCGATCGTCCCCACCACCTGCACGGTCCTCCTCGACGGGTTCGAGAGGCTCCCGAACTCGAGCGTGACTGACTGGTCGATGCTTAGGAGGGGGGCAACCATGTCCTGCGGCTGCTTGACCTCATAACCCACGACGACCTCGGAGAAGCTTATCGGCTCGTACAGCCGCCCCTCCTCCAGCTCAGCGTCGTTGACGAGCGCATAGAACTGCGCAGGGTCCACTCCTATCACGGCAAAGGACTTCACTAAGCCTGGACCGCTGATCCTTACCGCGGCGGTCGAGAGCGGAATGACGTAGTCGACGCCAGGCATCTGGGAGATCTTGTCGACGTCGGCCTGCGTGAGGATGGCGGCCCCAGCAGGCCTTACGGTCAGCGTGTTCGAGCCCAAGCGGTTGACCTGGTCGAGGATGTTCCCCTGTATCCCTTCAGTCTGGGAGACGAGTGCTATCACGGCGGCTGTGCCAACCATTATGCCCAGTATGGTGAGGGCTGCCCTGAGCTTCCTCTGCCTTATCCCCCGCATTCCCCACTTGAAGATGTCCGAGGACCGCATTTTAAAGACCAGCTAGACGCTGCCTCTCGGCTCTGAGAGGCGCCTTTTCCTCACCAATATGTACAGGATTATCCCCACAATCGCCACAGATGCGATGGCGGCTGCGAACAGGCCTCCCCCTTGCGCTCCCAAAATTGACCCGCTGGAACCATTAGCGGATGAGGTCGAGGCGTTGTCGATCGTTATCCGTACTGGGACCTCCAGCTGGCTCGAGAAGAACTGCCCGAGGCTGTCCTTGTACGTGTAACTCAAGTTGAGCCTGTAAACTCCTGTAGTGGCATTCTGGGCGATGAGGGTGAGCGTCAATGAGGAGGGGACATTGACCCCAAGATCGCCGAGGAAGATGTTGCTTGTCGAGGCAGGGACCAGCTGAGGGGCGCCGCTTGGGGCGAAGATCACGCTCTGCGCTGCAGCTGTGCCCAAGTTTATTATGGTCGCGGTCATCGAGAACTGCTTCCCATCCTGGACTTTCTGGGGGAAAGTCGATGTCCCTAGGACCACGAGGTTGATAGATCCACGCGCGATTACCCCAAGGTAATTCGTCTGCTGCCGCGTCTTGAAATTGACGTCTGTGTATGATGCGGTGACGGTGAAGTAGGAGGCGGTCCCTGAGGCGGCAGGGGTGACGAATATTGAGAGGTTGAGGCGGACCTCTTCCCCTCCATCTATCGCTGCAAATTGCCATGTGCTGCCGGACCCTAGCAGCACGTATTGGGATGTCGACGCCCCCATCCCGGGCAGGGCGATCGAGATTGAGACGGTTCTCGCAGGAGTAGAAGCCGTGTTCCTAATGCTAAGTTGGACCTCATTTATGGCGCCGGCCCTCAATTCCTGGGGGGATATTGAGACCTCGAACATTGTGGATGGGAGATCCTGTGACGGCACGCTCAGGTATATCGACCTCGTCTCCTGCTTCGCCTTTATCCAGTCAGAGTACGTCAAGGAAACGGATGCCTGGTAGAAGGAGCCGATTGCCGATGGGGAAGCGTAGACGGAAACTGGAATGTCCAGGGATTCGCCAGCCCCCAATGACGGGATCGTCCACCTTCCGTCGCTGCCTATCAGGGCGAGGGGGGCAGAGGAGGCGCCTCCGGGCAGGGCGAGGGAGACAATTACGGACGAGGCTGTGGCGTCGCCAACATTGGTGAGCCTGAGGGTCAGATTGTTGGGCGCGCCTGCGGCGAGCTCATTGCTGGGCATCTCAGCCGTGATTATTGCCCCCTTCGCGTTGATGGGCTGGACCTGGAAACCGAGAAGCCTGCTCTCGCTCCTTGGCGTCCCGTAGGTGTATGCGAGCGTCAGCGTTACCTGATAGAGCCCTCCGGCGGCGGTTGGGCTGACGTAGATGGTAGCGTTGAACGCGGCGCTCTCGTTCGCCCCCAGATTGCCAAGGAAGAACCTGCCATCGCTGCCGATTAGGATCATTGAAGCCCCACCTGTCCCAGCTGGTATGCTCAGCGTCACATAGACTGAGGCTGCGACGTTTTCCCCCGAGTTCAGGACTTGGAACTGTACCTCGTTTTCGGCTCCAGCTTGGAGCGACTGTGTGTTCGAAGAAACCCTAAGGTCAGGAGGCAGCGGGGCGCAGACAGATCCTATCATCATGTTTGACAGCAGCATGAGGGCCATTACAAGGCAAGCGCCTACTGCCGCGGCATGTGACGTGCCCATGAGGTGCCGAGGCGTTCTTGAGCTTCTGGAACGGCAAAGGGCGATCTTGATGGCGGCTTTCTGACATCGGCTGATCTGGTTCATGTTAAAGAATCGCGCCCCCATTGCTCTTAAGCGTATTCGAAATAGATCTGGATGGGCGCGCCCACATAATCCCAAGCGCAGCCATAAAGCTTATTAATTTTAGGATATATCTCTTAATTGATGAATAATATGCAGGCAAGAAGAGGGTTGGGACCTGGAGGTAACTGCGTTTGCCCCAAGTGCGGGGAGAAAGTTCCACACAGGGCAGGAGTTCCTTGCGCGGAGGAGAAGTGCCCGAAGTGCGGCTCGAGCATGATGAGGGAGGGCTCGTACCACCACAAGCTGATGGTAGAGAAAGGGGGTGACTAAGGATGCACGGGCACCATTATGAAGATGCGGATTGCGGTCCGAGTGCATGGAGAGGATCGGACTGCAGGCACAGGCACATAGGTTTCTGCAGGTGTGACCGAGGGCCTCACGCTTACTACATGGGGGAGGACGGGAAGATTCATTCTCCAGTCATGGCGGTCCCTGAGGCAGAAGAGGAGAAGATCAGCGAGCTTGAAGAGCAGATAAAGAGGCTGAGGGATGACCTGCAGAATGCAATGAGCGAGATTGAGAGGCTCAAAGGTATGCAGCCAAAGGATCATTAGGCCTTTGGCTATGAAATCTCCTGTTGCGCATGCGGGACGGGGGTTAGTCGGACGGCGCAGCATCGCATAGCGTTCGGACCGGTCCGATCGAGGAGGCTTGGGGTAAGCCTGGGTGTAAACAACATACCGGCAAAGCACTGTACATACTCCTGTGTTTATTGCCAAGCGGGCAGGACGCCTAATCCCGAAATTGAGAGGAGGCGGTTCTTTGATCCAAAGACGGTATTCTCAGAGGTACAGGAAAAGCATGGGCAGTTGATCTCGTCGGGAGGCAAAGTCGACTACATCACCTTTGTTCCGGACGGAGAGCCCACACTGGACAACCAGATAGGCTCGTCGATCCGCCTCTTGAAGGAGATTGGCATTCCTGTCGCAGTCATTACGAATGCTTCCCTGCTGTGGAGGGGGGACGTGGTTGGAGATCTGGCAGAGGCGGATCTGGTCTCGATCAAGGTGGACGCCACAGACGTGGGGGCTTGGAGGCGTGTCAACAGGCCTCATGGCGGCCTCATTCTTGAGAGGGTCCTAAGAGGGATCTCGGAGTTCGCAAGCTCTTACAAGGGGGATCTGATAAGCGAGACGATGCTTGTGGGAGGGCATGGGCAGGATGTCCAAGGCATAGCGTATTTTTTGAGCGGATTGGGGCCCCTTAAGAAGGCGTACATTTCAACCGTTACGAGGCCGCCCGCAGAGGCATCGGCAGGAATCCCTTCGGATGCGGAACTCAGGTCTGCCCTCCGTATCTTCGAGGAGAACCTCGGAAGAGGCAGGGCGGCGGTGATCGCGGAGCATGAAGGCGACCTCCCGTATGTGGGCTCGGGGGACCTCGAGGGGGAGATCCTTGGCATTGCTGCAGTGCACCCGCTCAGGGAGGAGGCACTGGCGATCTTCGTCAGTAGCGCAGGAGGGGAGTGGGGACTTGTCGAGAGACTGGTCAGCGAGGGGAAATTGGAGGTAATGTTGCATGGCGGCATCCGTTATTACCTGGCGAGAGGCAAATGACGGCCCGCTGCATGATGCGGCCGGGCGACCGGCATCGACGAACCCCATACCAGATTGCCTTGAATGAGGATGCTGACGCGCGAGATCGTAATGCATTGCAGCCCAAAAGACCCTCAGATGAGCGCTCAGGTAAATTTTTATATCTCACTCAGAAGAAGATGTCGGGGACGCAATTCAGTGCCCTGGTAGTATAGTTCGGCCCAGTATACAGGC
>JANHAI010000033.1 GCA_024464205.1 Candidatus Methanomethylicia archaeon | reverse complement strand
CTACATACGCAAATGATCCCTCTTTGTCCACATAGAATTCGCTCAGCCTCTCATCGGCAAGGAGCGGGTAGAGATCTCCAAGTCCCACGCTTCCATAAAGCGCTATCGATTCGAGTTGGCTCTCCAATACAGTGGGCTTAATGCGCCTCCGTCTCTCGCCAATAACAGCGCCCAAGTCCAATGACATTGAGGTCGAATCCATCTCCACTCTCCTTAGGATCTTTATGCACTTGCGAACCCTATCCCTCTCAAGCGCGGTTAGGTTCAGGAGGTAAACCAAGGTTGAATCCCTCTGCAGGAACCTCACCTCATAGGGGCCCACATTATAGGCAAATGAACCAAATGAACGGAGCCACCTCGGCAGGACCTGGGGGCGCAAGATGTGTTTCAGCCGCGATAGTCCTCCTTCCCTTTTCAGCCAACCCAGGTCTTGGGGCATTATCGCCCGGCGGCAGAAGCCGCACCTTAAGCAAGAGATGCGCGAGAAGGATGCCTTTTTAATGTCATTGTCCATCAGACGCCCCAGCATTCTCATGAAACTGCCATTTGCGCCGTGTGCCAGGGCTCTCGCGTATGCGCACTTCTTTGCTGATGGCAAGCATGAGCAAACGTATTGCAAAAATGAGCATATCTCCGCCATTAATTGGAATTGGTCTGCCCTGAAGAATAAGAGGTGCCTGCCCCTTATTGCGATGTCCTGCCCCTCAGCGGGCGGGTCCCTCATGCATTCCAGAATGAAATCGTATGATATTTGGCGCCCATTTGAATCATATACCTTTGGATCCTGGCTAACCCCGCTGATGCTTCCAAGCAGTTGCTGCGGAAGTAGCTCGCTTTCTGAGAATAGATCGTCTGGCGGATCCGTAACGGAGTGGTGCTTCGGAGGCTGACCCCTCTCTCTGTTTATTCCGCATGGAGGTTTCATGCTGCTGCACCAAAAATAGACCGCACTTTAAAATGCTGTGATTTAAGCAAGGCCATATTTTGGGGGGGCGGAGGTGGCTTCAAGAATCTTAAAATTTGAGGCTGGCTTGCTCATCTGGCTGGCAGCCGCAGCAGCCTGCGGAGGGGCGCTCGTCTCCATGGCAATTGACTTGTCTTCAAAAATCGGTGCGCCATCAAATGCTTCAGAAAGCAGGCAGAGCGGCACAGTCGGCCTCGATGGAGCGGGGGATCCAGCATCTGAAGACAATGGAGTTGGTCGAAGATGAGGAGGAGCACTGGCCAGATCGATCTCCTCTTGGCATTTGTGCTGCTCCTCGGGCTCGTCATCTGCAACGCCATCACACTGGACTACATTGAGGGAGAGGGCGACCGCACCAATCAGCTGATCGAGGAATACAGGTCGGTGATTTTTAATATCTCGTACATCACTGACAATGCCACCGGCAACATCTATCCTGCAGGAGGGGTTCATTGTGATCCGTAGGGGATCGATCCCTCTAATCGATGCCGCCGCAGCCTTCCTCATCTTTTCAGCCCTTCAGCTGGCAATAATGAACTTGAGCAGCCCAGATCCTTACCAAAGAATAGAATCTCTTATCGAGGAGGAAAGCTTACGCAGCGATGCCTACCGCATAATCTTCTCGCGCCCTTTCGACCAGATATTCCCTCCTGATGGCGACTCCGTTTGTATTGAAGGGATCAGGATCTCGGTTGACCTCCCGTCTTGCGGCCCTTACATACCTTATTTGTTGAGCTTTGATGGAGGTGCAAAGATATACTACATAACAAGAGCGGGGTAATTCTCTTTGCTTCCGAGGCGCTCATATTCCTGATTCTAGTCCAGTCAACTTATGGCATACAAGCGAGGGGGGCATGGACAGCTGGGGAGGCATCGAAGGAGTCCATGGCTAGGGAGCTCGAATTCATCTCTTACAATGCCCTATTGGACTTCTGCGCGGCTATGAAATTGGCAGCCAAAGAATTTCCGGAGGGCGGCAACGCGACGGTGATCGAGGGATTGATCGCTGGTCGTGCAGAAGGATGGAGAACTGTGATGGAGGCATACATCCGGGAGAGAGTCAACGGCAGCGCAGAGATCCTCATCAATTTAACAATGGCGGAATACGAGGGGCAGCCAGTCGATGGCGTCGAGATGTCATACATCGGCAGTGCATCTGTGGCAAAGTGGTTCATCTCTGGCGACCTATCGATATCGATACACACAAAAGAGGGGCGAAGATCAGCTTCTTATGGCATAAGGATCGCTGTGTGAGCGTTCATCTCCCTGTGATTACAGCCTTGACCGGCGTGGCACGGTACAGTCCTGTCAGGTGGCTGCGGAGGGTGTATTCGGCTATGCCGACATATTTTGAGAACTCGGATTTGGTGATTATATTGCCGGTACCTCTGTTCGAGGTGATCTGAGCAGACGTCTCGAACACAGCCGACGCTGCCAGAAGGAAGGGGTTCTTGCCTGACCTTTTTGAGGGCGGAAGGCGGGACAAGAGCTCCTTCGAGTGCTCATAGAGCTGCTCGAAGAATTCCTCCTCGCTGATGCCGGCAACTCTGATCCTTACTGAAATGTATGGAGATACCTTAAGCCTCTCGATCACCCTCCCTACATAGTCCTCGCATCGGGTGAACTTTTTGATCGGCAGTATGTTCGATGCGCTGCTGAGCGTCTTGGCAAGGACCCTTAGAGAGAAGCGGTACCCGCGCATCCGGAAGGCATCAACGACCTCGGCTAGCTTGACCGGCATCCTGTTTCCGCTAGCCCTCGACGAGGCAATGAGGCATACTGCCAAGAGGAGGCCGTAATTGTTGTACGGGTTCTTTACTTTCGAGAGGACGTCATCAAAGCAGTGCACGGTCGCCTCGACAAGCTCGTCCGGCAGTAGGAGGTAGTCCGCAACAGATTCCAAGTCTCGCCTCAGTTTGAAGAGATCAAGGCATGCACCAGCGTATATGGAATCTTGGAGTTTCTTGAGGCGGTCGAACTTTGCTTCCACAGAGCTAAGTGGAACGCAGCCCCCAAAACCAACATAGAGCGAACTTCTCCTCGATATCAAGCTGCCAAGCCTCTGCTTGCTGAGAGGTATCGGCGTTTGAGGTGGCTCTTGTTCACTCTGGACGAGCCCGCAAGATGTGCATACAAATCCCCCATTTCCATCTGGAACAGTTCGCCCGTTGCATTCTTCACAAGATTGGACCATAGCTCATCATACCCAAAGTGTTATTCCTGGGACTTGCCCGCAAGCCATGCAATGTTTCACAATAAAACAGTTTTCAGGAATGCTTCTCATTTTAATGGCATCAATACTGCTATGTGTGAGAACGCCCATCCAAAAAAGGCTGGTAGGCCTCAGTTAAGAATGAGGGAGTGGGGCGAAAATGTGCGGGATGGGGCAACTCCCGGGGGTCAGTTTTTTGATATCTACGGCACGCCCCTGAATGAAGACGATCACTCTGTCGCAGGCAAAAGCCAGAGCTCGTCAAGGTCCTGCCTCCAAAAAGTAAAATAAATGCCTTTTATAAAGGGGAGGAGTAGGTGTGAAGAGATGAGTGTAACCAGTGGAGGACGCAGGTTCATAGCTGAGCTTAATGGATTCGTTGACAAGAGCGTCAAAGTAGTGACAGTGCGTGGGACCTCTTATGAGGGCAAATTGATAGGCTACGAGGCGGGAACGCTGACCATATGCCTTGAGGATGCGACAGTCAACAAGGAGAAATATTCCAGGGCCATAATAAGGGGAGACGCAATATCTGAGATCTTGCTGAAGGAAAAGCCGTTCGACATGAAAGGGCTTTCGGATCGGCTGCAGAAGATGTTCCCTAACATGGTCAAGTATTATGAGGACGCGGGCTTCATCACAGTGATGGAGAGGATAAGAGTTACTGTTGATGGCGTTGAAGGGACTGGGCCGATGGTTGAGAGAGTCAAGAAAGTCTATGACACATACGTTCTTGAAATGAAAGGTGCCTGATCGCACCTGCCCCTTTTTTATTTTGAGGCGGAGCCAAATCATGTCTTTTGAGGTTAAAGACAGGGATCTTGCAGGAAGGATAGGGACATTCTACACAAGGAGAGGGAAAGTGGAGACGCCATGCCTGATGCCAGTTGTCAATCCAATAAGGAACTGCATCCCCCCATCTGAGCTCAAGGATAAGTTTGGCTTCAATATGATAATCACGAACTCGTACCTAATTCTGAAGCATTTCGGGACTTGCGCCGGGGACGTCCACCAGATAACAGGCTTTGACGGCCCCATAATGACTGATTCTGGGGCGTACCAGCTCCTGATCTATGGCGGAGTTGATACGAACCCGGAGGAGATAGTCAGGTTCCAGGAGAGAATAAGGAGCGACATCGGGGTTATATTGGACACCCCAACCGGGGGTTTCGCTTCGAGGGAGGAGGCCGAGCGCACGGTGCATGAGACGGTGAGGAGGGCAGAGGCGAGTGTCGCCTACCGGGAGGACGACACAATGCTCTGGGCGGGGCCAGTCCAGGGCGGAAGGTACCTTGACCTCGTCGAGGGGAGTGCAAGGGAGATGGGAACCCTCGACTATGATCTTCACCCCCTTGGCAGCCCGGTGCAGATTATGGAGGAGTACGACTATGCCCCCCTAGTAGACATGATTGTCACTGCAAAGAAGGCGCTCCCTCCCGAACGGCCCCTGCACCTCTTTGGCGCAGGACACCCAATGCTCCTGCCGCTTGTCGTGGCGCTGGGCTGCGATCTCTTTGATTCTGCGGCTTATGCCCTTTTTGCGAAAGATGACAGATACATGATGCCGAACAGGACGATCAGGCTCGAGGACCTAACCGAGCTGCCCTGCTGCTGCCCTGTCTGCAGCTCAACTGATCTCGATGAGCTGAAGGGACTCCCCAAGATGCAGCGGGAAGTGACGATAGCCAGACACAACCTCTATGTCACAATGCAGGAGGTGAAGGCAATTAAGCAGTCAATCAGAGAGGGCTCGCTCTGGGAGCTTGTTGAGGGGCGTTGCAGGTCCCATCCTAGGCTTTACGATGCCTTCAGGAGGCTCAGGGAGTACGAGGCGTACCTCGAGAAGGGCGACCCGGTTATTGGGAAGAAGGTTAGGGGCGTGTTCATCTATGATCAAGCCTCGCTCAGCAGGCCTGAGGTATTCAGGCACAGGATCAGGATCATTGACAGGTACATGAGGCCGCCAGCAAGAGAGATCGGCGTATTTGTCCCAAACCCACCTGAGAAGCCCTTCATCAAGTCTTCCGCGCATTCCGCTCTTTCGTCGTTCCTCAAGAGCGGCAAAGTCCACGTCTGCTATTACGGGGCTCCATTTGGCGTTGTCCCTTCAGAGCTATCGGAGACTTTTCCCCTTTCGCAATATGAGAGCTCCGATTTTGATTGCGACGTCTATTCAAAGCTCTTGGAGGAGTTCATCAGCCAGAACAAGTACAGGAAGGCAATAGTCGTAGACCCAACGGGCTTGATCAGAATAAAGGGGGCTTCGATTGTCAAGACAATACAAGACTTGGAGAGTGCAGAGGGGGCTTCTAAATGAGAGTGATCATTGACTTGCACGTCCATACCAACTCCTCGCATGACAGCACAATAACACCGATCCAGCTACTGGAGCAGATGAGGCTGTCCGGCATTAATGCCGTTGCAATAACAGACCACGACACGATGGAGGGGTATCGGAGGATCAAGAACAGCAGTGCTTTCAAGGACATGTTGATACTTCCGGGCGTTGAGGTCACAACGGACTTGGGCGATCTCATAATACTGGGTTTGGAGAACCCGACGATAATGGCGGATCCCTTCAAGGTCGTCGAGGCTGCGAGAAACGAGGGCGGATTCATTCTTGCCCCCCACCCATTCGACGAAAGGAGGGTGTCCGTCGGCGAGAAGGTGAGCATTCTCAACGTCGATGCAATAGAGACAGTGAACGCAAAGTGCTCCAACGACGCCAACAGGCAGGCGAGGGAATTCGCGAGGGCCCTTGGCCTCCCCGCTGTCGGGGGAAGCGATGCCCACGAGAAATCCCAGGTGGGCTCGGTCGTCAATGTCTTAGAATGCGAGAGAAGCGTCGGATCTATCATAGAGGGGCTGAGAAAAGACCCGAAGATAGTGGTGAGGGGAAAGAACGCCATGCGCTGAGGCGCAGGTCACCCCTGCCGAGTGGTTAGATGTAAAGGGTATGATGCTCAGGCTTGCCCCGCTCTTGCCTCTGCTTGTTGAACTCCTGGATCTCAGTCTCTATCCTCTGGGCATCGTTGACAAGCTGCGAAACGTCCATAGAGAGGTTGGTTATCTTGTTCAGGTATTCCACAGCCACCGACGCTGCGAGAGGATCAGGCCTCGTGGGGTTCGCATAGGGCAAGAGGGCAATGGCCGGGAAAGAGGCTATCTCAAAGCTTGCAAGCATGATCGCGAGCGGACCAACGACGAAGAGTCCCTTCTCCAGAAGAGGTATGTTGAGCGATTCGTCGAGCTTGTAAGCCTTTGTCACGGTGCACCTTATGCGATCGCCGTCGGAGGGCTTCAGCCTGCTGTCCAGTCCGCCCAGGAGCATGCACTCCTTGAACTTCTGGTCCATGGCCCACTCCGCGAGGGCCTTCGAATATTCTTGCCTCTCCTTTGTGTGGGGCGGCACATTAGTCAAAACGAAGACGTAATTATCTTTCTTGTATATTTCGAATGGGAGGGAGAGCCTCTTCTCCTCTGTCGAGATGAAGGGCGGGAGGCGCGATGTTTCGATGTAGCCAATGAGTTCGGCGTTAAGCGAGGAGACAGCATGCTTTACAGCTATGAAGCCAGTAGCTCCGAGCCCATGGAAGCCAGTGATCAACGTGCACCCTTTCAGGTCCCTCTTACTGATATGGAATGAGATTGTCATTTGAACCAAACCTTAACCATCATAACTTGATCTTACTAATAAAGGGTATCCTGTTGCAGATATATTGACTAGGTGAAAAGGGCGACTCCCGAGTTCGCCAATTACAAGCCGGTTGGCTCGACCAAGTCTAATCAATTGCATGTTTCCTGATTGGAATGGCATTTTTTGAAATGATCCAAAATGCGGTCGCTTTAATATCAGAAGAGTATTTAAGTCTGATGAAGTCTTTTTCTGTAATCATAATTTAATTTAGGAGGATTGATGGCATGGTTGAGGTAACGGTCTTTGGCGCCGGGCAGGAAGTCGGGAGATCTGGCTTTGAGGTGAAGGGAAGCAAGACGAAGATCCTCCTGGACTATGGAGTTCTTGTGAAGGAGGAGAGGCCGGCTTTCCCGCTGTCCACTTCGCCAAAGGATCTTGACGGCATCATAATTTCTCATGCCCACCTTGATCACTCGGGTATAGCCCCCCTCTTCTTCATATCGGAGACGCCGCCGATCTACATGAAGAACATCACCAAGCAGCTCACAGACATCCTGATCAGGGATCTGCTCCACCTCTCCTCGTATTACATTCCTTTTGAGGCTTTGGAGCTCAAGACAATGATCGATAGGAGCCGAGACATCAATTCGGAGAGAGTCAAGATAGGTGAGGCGGACGTGAAGTTCCAGAGCTCGGGCCACATACCGGGCAGCGTCAACACGCTCATAGATCTCGAGGGAAAGAGAATCTGGTATTCGGGGGACATCAACACGATAGACACAGCCCTGCTGAACAGGGCGAGGATCGACCTACCCGAGCTGGACCTGGCGATCATCGAGAGCACTTACGCCACTGTCGAGCACGAGCCGAGGGAAGCCTGCGAAAAGAAGCTCGTCGAGACGGCGACTGAGGTGGTGGAGGGCGGAGGCATAGCTCTTATACCGGCATTCTCAGTGGGCAGGTCACAAGAGGTCCTCTGCATACTCCAAAAGAACAGATTCAAGTACGACATAACATTGGACGGGATGTCAAGGACAGCGACCAAGATGATAGCCAGCCGACCTGAAGAGCTCCGCGACCCGAAGCTGCTGAGGGACGCGATGTCCCGCGCCAAATGGGTACAGGGAGAGAAGGACAGGAAGAAGGCGCTGAAAAGACCGGGCGTAGTCATAGCATCCTCGGGCATGCTCAGCGGCGGGGCTTCGACGCGGTACATGGAGAAGGTCAGGAACGATCCGAAGGATGGCGTCATACTGGTTTCTTACCAAGTGCCAGGGACGCCAGGCAGGATACTGATGGACGAGGGCAAGTATGGGCCGCCAGGCGAGCTGAAGAAAGTCAAGTGCAGGGTGGAGTGGGTGGACTTCTCGTCGCATTGCGGCAAAAACGATCTGATGAGCATAGTGAAGAGCTTTAGAGGGAACCCGAAGGTTCTCTGCGTTCATGGGGAGGCCCCCTCGTGCATTGATTTTGCCGAGAGGATAAAGCAGGAGACGGGGCATGAGGCATTTGCACCTGTCATGGGAGACCGGTTCAAGCTTTAACGGTTTCGATCTCCATCTTTTTTACAAACCTTTTTAAAGAAGCCCATCTAACACAATTTGGTCTAGAGTGGGTCATATGAGCATGAAGCACGTCAACATAATCAGGGACATTGTCAAGGAGCACACTTCATGGCGCGGGTCATGCATAAATCTAATAGCGAGCGAGAACGTTTCGAGCAAAGCCGTGAAGGAGATGCTGATCTCCGACATGGGCAACAGGTACGCGATAGGGTTCCTCCACAACAGGTTCTATTCAGGCACGCGCTATGTGGATGAGCTTGAGGGCATTACAACAGACCTGGCCAAGAGGGTCTTCAGGGCAGAGCATGTCAACTACGTCCCGATATCCGGGACGATGTCAAACCTGGTGCTCTTCAATTCTATGACGGCGCCTGGTGATGTGGTCACGGCGCTGAGCGTCATTGATGGCGGGCACGCGAGCTTTAGGGAGTGCTCAAAGATTCATGG
>JANHAI010000032.1 GCA_024464205.1 Candidatus Methanomethylicia archaeon | reverse complement strand
GGGGCTGAATCGGTCGAAACAGCGATCAAGCTCGTCCGAAAATTCACCAAGAAGAAAGGGCTCATCGCGATGGTGAACGGGTACCATGGCAAGACCATGGGGGCGCTCTCGATCACATGGGCCTCGAAGTACAGGGAGCCTTTCATGCCACTTCTTGACGGGATGAAGTTTGCCCCCTATGGCAAGACAGAAAAGCTCAGGGGCCTGATCGACGATCAGACAGGCGCCATCTTTGTCGAGCCAGTACAAGGGGAGGGAGGGATAAACATTCCTCCACGTTCATATCTGAAGGAGTTGCGGGAGATTTGCGATGAAAAAGGGCTCCTGCTCGTGATGGACGAAGTCCAGAGCGGCTTCGGGAGGACAGGGAAAGTCTGGGCGCACCAGCACTTTGGCGTTCAGCCAGACGTCCTCTGCTCTAGCAAGGCCCTTGGCGGCGGAATCCCCATCGGTGCAACCTTCGCTAAGGCTGAAATCATGGATTCTCTGAAGAGGGGAGAGCATTCAAACACCTTTGGAGGGAACCCTGTTGCGTGCGCTGCCTGCGCCGGGGCTATTGACGCCATGCTCCAGGAGGGGCTTGTTGAAAATGCAAAAGTCGTTGGCGAGTACATAAAAGACGAGTTCATGAAGATGGACAGCAAGCTCATCAGAGAAGTGCGGGGGCTCGGATTCATGATAGGTTTGGATATGCGTTTCGAGGTTGGCTCGATGATATTGAGGTCTCTTGATCTTGGTGCCATTGTGCTCGAGGCAGGGAAGACTGTCTTGAGGCTGCTCCCGCCGCTTGTACTTTCGAAGGCCGATGCTGAAAGAGTAATCCAGATTGTTGGTACAGCGATAAGAGAAGAAGAGCAGAAAAAAGGCGCCGGTGCCTGAGAGATGGATGAGGACTATCCCGTCACGCTCTTGAGTAGGATGCTTGAGATATACAGCCCAAGCGGACATGAGAAGGAGATGTCCGAATTTCTGGCGGGCGAGATGAAAAGGCTAGGCTATGATGTTGAGGTTGATGAGGTAGGCAACGTCCTGGGGCGCGTTGGATCCGGTCTACCAAAGGTTCTCCTCTGCGGCCACATGGATACCGTCGAGGGTTTCATCGAAGTCAAGAGGAGGGGCAAAGTTATTTTTGGCAGGGGAGCAGTAGACGCCAAATCATCCCTGGCGGCCTTCATTTGTGGCGCGAAAAGGTATGTTGAATTAGGAGGCAAAGGTACAATATCCGTCCTCGCAGTTGTCGATGAAGAGGGGAAAAGCGAAGGGATGAAGCATTACCTCTCAAGGACTTCTGAGACGTTCGATTTTGCAGTCTTCGGTGAGCCTAGCGGAGCCTATTCCGTAACGATTGGTTACAAGGGAAGGATCGTCTTCTCGGTGGAGTGCACCACTGCCCCTGGCCATGCGAGCGCACCTCAGCTTTTTGAGAACTCCATCTATGTGGCGATCAGGCTAATAGACAAGCTCAGATCGATGGAAGCCGAATGGGAGAGAGTGGGGGAAATATTCGATATGCCGACGATGTGCGTCACGCTGATCAATGGTGGAAGCCAGGACAACACGATCCCAGGCAGGTGCGAATTCTCTGTGGACGTGAGGGTGCCGCCCTCTCGAGATGTTTATGATTTGAAGGGAAGGATCGCTGGAGTCATTGAAGACTTCAAGGTAGGCGAAAAGAGGGCAACGATAAGGTATGATTTTAAGGATGAGAACATGCCTTTCGTCGAGAGTGAAGACTCAGTTATGGTAAGGGCATTCAGGGATTCGATAATGGCAGTCAAGGGAAGGGAGTGCAAGCTCATCAAGAAGACTGGCACGAGCGACGTCAATGAGTTCGTGAAAAAGTTCAGGATCCCCACAGTGGTCTATGGTCCAGGCAACTCCCGCTTGGACCATACTCCAAACGAAAACATCTCAATTGAAGAGTATGGCGACAGCATCGAAGTGATTGCGAGAGCCCTAATGAACCTAAGCCAGGGATGACTGGCGCTATTCAATCTTCACTTTAAAGACTCTTTCTTTCTTTGGCAGACGTAGCTCCAATATATTTTTTATGAACCTTGCCTTGGATTTGTCAGGGTCGATCTTAGCGGGCAGCTCGAATGCCTTTGAGAAGCGGCAGAACCTGGCTGTCCTCTGGAAGGTACCCCACCTCTCGTACTGGACTGTCTTCTGGATCTTTGCCTCTATTGTCGCTGAATTCTCGGTGAGTCTTATCTCAATATCCTCCTTGTCTCTGACACAAGGCATATCGACCTGCAAGATTATCTCGTCGTCGGTCTCTTTGATTTCCGAAAGTGGCTCGAGGCAACCATCAAGATGATCCCACATAAGATCGCATGTGAAGAAATCTGAAGGTTCCCTTTGCATCTTCCTTCGCGACAAGACTCTCAGACCTCCTTCACACGTACATGAGAGGCAGCTCGTATTCCTGGGATTTTCCCATCTTCTGCATATTCTCGGTAGTCTTCCGCATCAGTTCGCGTGCATTCAGCCTTATCTCTTCGGACCGCTCCAACAGAGTTTTTGTCTCGACAGGTATGTTGAAGAAGTTCTTCAGTTTCTCAATTACGGTTGCTGCAGCGCCTGGGTCTGGATATTGAGGGTAGGCTTCTGCGAGTAGGAGGAGATTCGTCACATTCGCTGTCTTAGAGAGCTTGGCAATGAGAGCGTAGGGGCCGACAAGGAACCCCTCCTCCATTATGGGTATCCCGAATTTTTTTACGTTCTCCCTCATCGCTTCGGAGGTTGATGCGCCGTATATCTTTGGGACGTCCAAGTCTATCCTGTTAGGAACCCCGATCCCTCCGATCGAGACCAAAGTCGATTGACCCTTATCCTTCGACCACTTGACGATCACCTTTGAGAGCGGGTAGAGAGATTCTGGTGGCAATGCCGTCTCAGAAAAGATTGCGAAGAGATCATCTTTCTGATATATACGTATTGGGTATTTAGGTTCCCCCTGGTGGAACACGACCAGAGGCGGGAAGAGATCAGAATCGATATAGCCGACCTCTTTCATGTTCAGCTCTTTTATTATGTGCGATACGGCGATGATGCCTACAAGGCCGACGTCAGGCATGCCGCATATTATTATTGGGGCATTAGGCTTGATTTCCTGCAACTCCACCAGCTCAACGCCATCCACTGAAAGCGTCAAAAATATCCTCCTCAACTGTAGATTGTCTGGCGAATTTCTTAAAGCTATCCTATAGGGGATTGTTGACGAGAACCAGTAGCTTCCTAAGGTCGTCGATTATAAGATCGGAGTTATACCTTGAGAGCTCTTCGATCCCATAAAAGCCCCCCGTATAGGCGATTGTGAGCATTCCTGCTGCCTTTCCTGCCAGAATGTCCTCAGGCGAATCGCCAATCACGACGCATTCATCAGGACCCCTGCTGAGCTTTTTAGCAGCAAGGAGGAATGGCTCAGGCGACGGCTTTGTTGAAACGACGTCCTGCGACGTGACTATAATGTCGATATGCTTGCCGACTCCCATCTGGTTCAGTGAAGGGACGATGTAATCTGCGAACGAATATCTCGACGTGACTATGCCAATTTTCTGGGAATTGGACTTGAGAGCGACTATGACCTCTTTCGCAAATGGCGAGAGGGATGTGTGAGATTCGTATACTTCGCCATAGGCTTCCCTCAGGTCCTCTGTGAAAGCCTCGACAAACCGCTGGTCGAGCGCCTTCTTTTCGTCGATAAGATCCATTATTATCTTGTCAGCGGGCTGGCGCAGTATGCGTATGGCACTCGATTCATCTGCAGGCAAAGGGGGGAGGCCGTTCTTCGCTAGTGCCCTGTTGTAAGCGATTATGAAAGGCTTCTTTGAGTCGAGCAGCGTGCCGTCCAAATCGAACAAGAAAGTTGAGAGCATTTAGGTTTCACCGTGCTATCTTTGCGAGCGCTTATAAAATCATTTCTCGGCGTCTTCGAGGATAAGGACAGGCCCCTCTTTACTGACTATGCGGTATTTTCTCCCTGATTTGATGCCCACTTCACATTTTGCTGACCATTGCTCGCCATTGTACAGGACGTAGATAGTTTCGTTTGGCGCAGCGTTCTTCGTAGGGATGACGAAATCGCCTAGCATTGTACCGATAACTGGCTTGCGGCGCCTTACCTGGAGGACCTTGTAGATGATGAAGACTACAATGGCGGCTATGCTGATAGCGATTGCCAATATGACGCTGGTGAAGGCAGCATACCACTCACCCGTGACCGACCATTTTTCAGGCGAGAACGGAACTATGAATAGAGCGCCTATCGTCAAAACGATTATGCCTGAGATTCCCAAAATGCCAAAGCCGGGCGTCGCCAGCTCATAGACAAGCATCACTGCCCCGGCTATGAGCATAACTATCGACAGAAAGTTTACGTCAAACCCCATGCCTATGAGTGCCAGAAGTATTGCGATGCCGCCTATTATTTCCCCTCCATATCCTGGGGCGGAGAAGCCATAGATTAGAGCAAAGATCCCTACGATGAAGAGGATGCTTGAGATCGTGGGATCGCTCAGCGAATTCAGTATCGACTCGCGGAGTCTGAAGTTATACTGGAGCGTTTCTGCGCCAGCGGTCGCAAGAGTGACTTGACCGACGGCAGTATTAACTGTGACTCCGTCAAGCTGACTGAGGAGGCTTGCTATCCCATTTGCGCGGACTTCAATGACACCGTTTTGCAAAGCGCCAAGATCATCCACATTCAAGTTCTCGGTTATGAATAGCGTGGCAAGCGTAGCATTCCGGTTGCGGGCATTTGCATGCGTTTCCATCACGGAAACAAGGGCATTGATTATCTTGCTGTCGTCAATTGGCGTGCTGCCAAGCGGAGAGTAAGAAACGGGCTGGCATGAACCTATCACGGTCTGTGGGGCCATGGCAGCGATGTGCGATGCCATAAGAATGTATGTGCCAGCTGACCATGCCGTTGATCCGGTTGGGAACACATAAGCTATCACAGGGATTACAGAGTTGTCAATCGAGGAAATGATCCTAAGCATCGCATCAACGCTCCCTCCAGGGGTGGATATCATCATCACCACTGCAGAACAGCCTTCTAAGTTGGCCGTGACCAAGGCATCAGCAAATGCCTCAGCATGCGCGACGGTTATCGTGCCTTCAAGTCTGAAAATGAGGACTTTGCCATTCGACGACTCGACCGAAGGAACGTTCGAAAGGGAAACCAATAGAACAAAAAAGAAAAGAAAAACGAGAGGCTTCTTTAAGACTGACTTAATATCGGTCCCCTCATGCTTTCTTTTTATCATCTAGCCCTTTGGCAACTCCAATCCAGTCGGCCAAGTTCGTAGTGCCTGTTCCCGAAGACACCACTATTAGGTTCTTCTCCCTTGCGACCTCCGTTATCATCTGGAACTCCCTGAGCCTCAGCGAAAGCGGGTTTTTAGTGTACATCTCAGCTGCCTCGCTCATCTTCTGTGCGGCCTGCAATTCTCCTTCAGCTATGATGATCCTTGATCGCCTTTCACGCTCTGCTTCAGCTTGTTTCGCAAGAGCACGCTGTAGAGTCTCGGGTATAGAGACGTCTTTGATCACAACCGCCGTAACCTTGATTCCCCATGCATCTGTCGGCACGTCAAGAGAGGCCTGCAGTTGCTGGTTCAACATCTCCCTTTTCGTGAGTATGTCGTCGAGCTCCACCTGCCCAAGTATATCTCGGAGCGTCGTTTGTGACAACAGGTTGGTCGAAAGCATGTAGTTTTCAACTTTCGTGATGGCAGCATTCGGATCGAAGACACGGTAGTACACGACTGCGTCTACATTGACGGTAATGTTGTCTTTTGTTATGATCATCTGCTTAGGCACGTCGAAAGTGACTACCCTAAGATCTACACGCCTGAAATTGTCAATAAAAGGTATAACGAAGAAAATACCTGGACCCTTCGCTCCTATCAGTCGACCCAAACGGAATATCACGGCACGCTCGTATTCTTTGACTATCTTAATGGCTGAAGAGAGGAACCATATCGCTATGACCAGTATGATTACCAATGCAACGATGTTATTCAGAGAACTTAAGAGATCAGTAATGATGTCCCCCACTACCAATGGAATAATGCCCAAATTAATACCTCCACCTAAACAATGGAGAACGCTCTAATTATATTTACTCTTGCGGTTCCCAATCAACGAGGGAACTATCCCACAATCGCTCTGCCCGCTCCTTCACTGGCTTTTCCCTTTTGACCTTCGGCACAACTCTTTTAACCAGTTTCAGGGACATGGCAATCGCCAAATAATAGATAGATGTCGAGGTATATAATGCTATTTGTCGGCTATAAGCGTTTAAAAAATCGACAATTGACTATATCATAAAATCGAGAACTTTCTAAGAGCCTCTGCTGCGATCTGGTACGTCCTGTCCTCTTTGCCCATGAAACGCGACCCTGCAGAGTAGACGTCAAATTCCATAATGTCAAGTCCGATTAACTTGGAATTTGACTTTGCAAGCGCAGCGCACATCGAATAGAGGTCGTGGTGGTCAAGACCATTATAATCTTGGAACCTCGCCCCTTTCAGGGAGGTGTTAGCGCAGACGTCAATGTCTATCGAAACATAAGTGAGCGGCAACTTCGCTGAAGAGAGCAATTCCTTAATCTCGCTGATCCCCGATTCAATCGCTTCTCTCCTGACTACATGAACGCCTTTCTCCTCAATGCCTTTGTAAAATTGGACATAATCCTTGACCCGACGATCATCAATTTCCTCGGCCACTTTGGGAGGGTAATCAGAAACCCCTATCACATAGATATTTTCAGGAGGCAGGGATCCCATCAGGTAATAAAGGAAAGAATCAGCGTTGTAGCTATCTGGCCTGCTGAAAATGTAAGGATCTCCTTTGGAAAACTTGGATTCTGGGTTTGTCTCTACATCGTATTGGATGAGGCCGCACCTAATTGTTGGCAATATGAAGTCAAAGTGGCTGTCGAAGAGGACTAGGCGGATGTTTTCGCCACCGTATTCCCTGCATGTGGCGCGTATTGATCCGCCGCTGAGCGAGTGATCGACCCCAATCATCACAGGTAAGGCAGGGAAAGCTCTTTCGACCATCTCCTCGATTTTTTTCGAATACTCAAGGCACCCATTCGAATCTATAAATGTGACAAAATTCTCAACGGTCAGCATAAACTGCATCTGAGGGGGCGGCGTTGGCAGCAGCCACTCCTCAACTTCAAGACGATTGGGCTTAAATTCGCCCACAAAATTCGAAAGAACCCCGTAGAAAGGGTCTCTCGAACGGACTTGTGAATACCCGTTCCTCATGCCTTCAATCTTCTGCCTGATTTTGGATTCCCGCTCATCAGGATCAATGAGCCCATTGAATAATTGCAGGGATGCCATGCTTCTCGAAGAATGGCTACAAGTGTAATAAAACTTATGGGCGGTAAGATAAAAAAAAGAAAAAAGAGGTAGGCTTACTTCCTCTTCACGATAGGCTCAAGAATCTCTACGATGTCTTCCATCTTGAGCGGAGACTTGTTCATCTCGATTGCATCGTGCAGGTTGGTGTAGCAGAACGGGCAAGCGCTGGTCAACAGCTCCGCGCCTGTGCTTTCTGCTTCCTTGACGCGCTTGTATGCTGTCTCTAGGGAATAGTCCGCGAAGCCGCCCCTGACGCCACCGCCTGCGCCGCAGCAGAACGAGAACTTCCTGTTCTTGTACATCTCAACCAGGTTGATTCCGGGGATTGCCTTGAGGACATTCCTAGGAGTCTCGTATACCTCTGCATGCCTGCCCAAGTGGCATGGGTCATGGTAAGTGACCTTCTTATTGAATTTACCCGTGAACTCTATCTCGCCCTTGTTGAGCATCTCCTCAAGCAGGTGGGTCGTGTGTAGCACCTTTGTGTTCTGCAACAGCTTGCCATATTTGTCGGTGTAGCCCTCTGGCGGGTCCATCTTGTAGTCCCTTGAGAGGGTCCTGAAGCATCCAGAGCAAGTCGTAATGAAAGCGCCTGCCTTGTATTTGTCTGGCAATGCTGCATTGTGTTCCACAAAGGCTTTCGCAAGGTCATACTGACCAGTTCTCAGCACTGGGGATGCGCAGCACCATTCGTCATCGACGACGGTCCAGTCGACTTTCAGTTTGTCAAGCAATTTTACTGTTGCTCTTGCAATTTCTTTGCGCCTATAAGAAGCTGTGCAGCCTGCAAAGTAGATGTATTCGGCCTTCTTGTTCACCTTGGATTTAAATTCTGGCGGTAGCCAGTCCAGTCTCTTCTCATGCTTCTCTTTGTATGGGTTATAGTTGTTTCCGATAGTAGAGCTCCAAGCCTTTATGTTGGCCGGGACAGCAATGTTCTGCTTCCATGCCTCAGACCTCAAAGCCTCGAACATCCTGAGGATGTAAGGCTTGATGTCGGTCTCGCACATCTGTTGGCAAGCGCCGCACTCGGTGCAAGTGAATAGGATATGAGCTACTGTGTCATCCCATCCGATTCTTCCGTGCAACAAAGATCTTGCAAGCGAAACCTTGCCTCTACTGCCGCGATAAGAATCGAAATTGTACTTAGAACCTTGGACGCAGAGCATGTCAGCAAAGTTCGTTGCTGCTCCCCATTCATATCCATATTTGCAGTTGCCGCAGTGCGTGCACATTGAAACGTAGTCGTAGATTGCGCTAATTTCCTTATACTCTTTATGGTTATTCAAATGGGACATTTGTGTTTCCTCCTTTAGCGGATACCCAGCTTGCCTGGGTTCAGTATGTTGTTTGGATCAAGCATGTCCTTTATCTTGGCTTCCAAGTAGAGGTATCCCGCATCAGCAACGGCGTTCAGCTCGTTCTGGTACTCAACTGGTGGCTTGTATGGAAGCAT
>JANHAI010000031.1 GCA_024464205.1 Candidatus Methanomethylicia archaeon | reverse complement strand
CCTACGGTCACGAGGCCGCTGTGGCTGATTATCAGGTAAGCGAGCGTCCACCTAAAGTCCGTCTGGAGAAGGGCCATCACGACTCCCACCATCATCGTTATGACGCTGATCCCCAACATGACTTCTTTGGCAAAAGGCAGTGTGCCGAAGACCCTCAATATGATAAGCCCGATCGCGATGAGCATGAGCTTCGATTGCGTCTGGAGCATCACTGTAGCGTGCGGGAAAGACGCGCCATATACGTCAGACTTCAGCGGGTGTATGGGAGCGAGCCCGCCTGCATAGATCCAGGAAAGGACGAGGAACCCGAAGGCCACGTATAGGATCCCCTGCATGCCCTGGATGTTGTTGATGTGCATCGAGACAATCGCGTCGGAGACGTTCGGGTATCCGGTTATTCCCAAAATGAGGGCAAGGGCGATCGCCAAGCCTGCCCCGCTTATTGCCGAGAAGAAGGTATACTTCAGCGCTGCCTTCTGGCTTATGCTTTCCCCGGAGGCGGCAACCAGGCCCGCTACTAAGAGGCTCCCTATCTCGACAGCTATCCAAAGGTGATAAAAGTCATTCACCATTATTATGGCAGCTGAAGACATGTAGATGAGGAAGATGAGGCCTATATATGTGCCCATGTTCTTGCTCATCACCTTTGTTGATATCGCGACCACGAAGATGAGGAGGAGGGACATTACTGCTATCATTATCTGCTGCATGTACCCGAAATAAAGCTCAAGGGATAAGCGCCATGCGAATATCTGTACAGAATAAGTGTAGCCGCCGTTAAGGAGGACTGCTGGCTGCCCAGTGAACCAGTGGTAGCCGTATGGGGATATGATGGCTATAGCGAAGAGGGCTAGAGAGGATAAGATCGCTACCGCGCGGATTGCCTTGGCTTTCCCATAGAGGAAGTTCACTACGATGGCTGTCAATATGGGTATTATTAACAGCAGAGGGATCGACCAGAGGTTTGTCACGGTCTCTGTCATTTCCGCTCCCCCTTCAGCACTTTGGATGCCTTGAGGGTCCCATACCGGCGGTAGAGGACCATAGTCAAGGCGATAAGTATTGCGGTAGTGCTCACACCAATCACTATGTTGGTCAGGACGATCCCGGGCCCGAAGATGAGGGTAGCCTCATTAGGGAAGTTTAGGTAAGATGAACCGGGCTCAAGGATAGGCACAATGCCACCCTCGACGTAGCCGAGCGAGACTAGCGCCAGATTTACGCCGTCTGACAGGAGAGTAAAGGCGATTATCTTCTTTATGAGGTTGTCTAGGAACAGCATCCCTCCCAGTCCGATCACCACCAGGAGGCCTGCTGCGATGAAGCTGAGGAGCTGGAGGGTTATCTCGATCATTCTTCCTCATGCCTCCTTGTCTTGAAGATGGCAATTATTATAATACCTGGCAGGAGAACTGTGCCAACTATTGCTTGGGTCAGCCCAAGGTCAGGGGCCAACAATGCGTGGAATAGGAAGGCGAGTGCAACGCTCTCTGCCCCTGTGATGAATGCTGCCCTCAGCAGGTCCTTCTGGAGAAGCGCTGCTACAGCGCCAACAGTTATACCTACGACCATGATGTAGGAGATCACCATAAAAGCATCGATCATTTTTCGAGCCTCCTTTGGAAGTTGTAATAATACGCATTCGCAAGAGCATTGCCTACGAATGGGATGAACATGAAGAAGAAGAAGCCGACTGCAACGAGGTCGAGGCGGTATATTAGGATGCCAGCGAAGATCATCACGAGCGAGGCGGTCGTGTCGACTACGCCGGTTATGTGGTTTCGGGCGTAGAATATGTTGGGGCCGTATTCCTCACCAAACCTCATGAGCCCTACAGATGCCGCAACCATTGGGATCACCCCTGCAAACATCACTCCCGCTGCACCTATTTTCATGATTATGCTTGCAGCTTCGGATAATCCAGAGCCGAGCAACATGAGGCCAGCCACAGAAACGAGGAATATTCCGAACAGCACCAATACGAGCTTGCTGGGGTCAATTACGAACGAGCCTTTTCTGATGTTCCAGGCAACGTACCCCATGATCAGTGCCGCATATATGAGTACGAAAAGCTCCTGAATCATCAGTCACCACTCCTGAAGAACCTTGCGAATATTATCGTGCCGAGGGCCCCGATGACCAACAAGGCTATTGCAGTGTCCCTAGCGAACCCCACATTGAAGAGCTCAGGCAACGAGATCAGGTACAGGCTGACGCCTGCAACCGTGGTGAAGCAACTGATCCCCATAAGGGAAGTCACGGCTTCGCCCTTGAGCGAGAGGCGAATGCATGCGAGCCCAGCCACTGAACATGCGACCATGAATATGAAAGAGCCCCAGAAGAAGGCGGCGTCTGCGAATTGGCTCAAGAAAGTAAGGTCTGTCATCTTCCCAGCCACCCCTCAACGTGAGGCTCCATAGGAATGATGTCGTTCCTCTGCCTTGGAGATATCGTTCCTACGAAGAGCTTCTTGCCCTCCACATCAATGTCGATGGTTACGGTCCCTGGCGTATAGGTGATGCTATTTGCCAAAAAGATCTGAGAGACGGGCTTCTCGAGGACAGTGTCTATTACATGTATGTAAGGGTCTATGTCGCCATTCATGCACCTTTTCGTAACGTCAATAATGGAGGCGAGGATCTCCCTGACAAGCCTGAGCCAATACCTAACTCCCCAAAGGAACCCCATACAAATCACCAAACAACTTTCTTCAAGCCATCAATGAAGGCGCGCCCTGTGTCCATATAATAACCTTCATCGCCAGGAAAGATGTCGAGCACGATGCACCTTTCCTTGCCAGAACCGACCTGCACGACCATGTGGACGGTCCTTCCACCCACCTTCTTATGCAGGTGCATTATGCCGTTCTGTTGATCTTCCTTGACTATTGTGAAATTCGCCTTTGCTGCCACTTCTTTGGCCTTCAGGTAAAGGTCAGCGCCGTTGTTGTAAAACCTGGCGAATAGAGTCGGCATAGTATTTACACCGATGTTTCAATGCTCGAAATAAGAAAGTCAGGTGTTAATATCCTTTATTATATCGCCAATATCCTAAGCTAGCATTTGGTATTTAAGGTGCATTTTTGCTGCAGCAATCTGAGGGGTAATGACTGTCGTATTCTGATCCAACGGAGAATCAGAAATGAAAAAAGCCAACTTATTTGAGGATCTCGGGGGGGTCTCTATTGCCAAACCGACGCAGTTAAATGACGTCGGATCAAATCTAGAATTGGCACATTGGATGATCGAGGGATGACCGATTGAGAGTCGTTGCAGACTTGCACATCCACAGCCCCTTCAGCAGGGCAGTCAGCAAGGAGATGAGCTTCCGGAACATCGAAAAGGGAGCCCTGACGAAGGGTCTGGACGTAGTTGGCACAGGCGACATTACCCACCCCAGATGGCGCGAGATGATAAGGGAGGAGCTTGCCGAAGAAGATGGCCTCTATAGGCTAAAGGATGGCAAGATCAGGTTCATACTGACTGGCGAGGTCTGCACGACCTTTGAGCTCGAGGGCAAGAGCAGGAGAATCCACCACTTGATTGTATTGCCTTCTCTCGAGGCTGCTGACCAGCTCTGCGAGGTGTTGAGTAAGAGGGGAGACTTGGCCTCGGACGGGAGACCTAACCTGAATATGACAGGCGCCGAGTTCGCTGAGGAGGTGGTCGAGCTGGGCGAGAGGTGCCTCGTTGTGCCAGCCCATATTTGGACGCCCTGGTTTTCGTTATTCGGCTCGAGGGGGGGAGTCGACAGCATAGAGGACTGCTACGAGGACATGACCCCGCACATATACGCAATAGAGACGGGACTCTCGTCCGACCCTCCAATGAATTGGAGGATCAGGGCTTTGGATCGAATGACACTGATATCGAACAGCGATAGCCACAGCCCGAGCCCTTTGAGGATAGGCAGGGAGGCGAACATCATAGAGTTGGGGCGCCTTGACTATGATTCAATAGTCGATGTGGTAATGCATAGGAAAAAGGATATTATGACTGTAGAAGTAGACCCGTCTTATGGCAAGTATCATTGGACTGGCCACAGGGCGTGTGGCGTCGTAGTCAAACCTGCTGATGCAATAACAATGAAGGGGATATGCCCGGTCTGTGGCAAGAGGATGACGAAGGGGGTCGCGGAGAGGGTGGAGGAGCTTGCAGACAGGGAGGAAGGTGTCGTGCCCGAAGGGGCGCAGGATTACGTGAAGATACTGCCACTGAGCGAGCTGATCTCGGCTGTCATGAACAGAGACGCTTTCTTTGGTGAGGTCCAGAGGCGCTACTGGGAGATAATGAAAAAGTTCAGCAACGAGATGGAGGTCCTTTTAAAGGCACCCCACGACGTCTTAGTTGATGCGTGCGGCGGCGAGCTCGCGGATATGATATTGATGTGCCGCCAAGGGAGGATGCAGATCTCCCCTGGCTACGACGGGGTTTACGGCAAATTACTGTACCGCAGCTTGGCGAGCAAGATTTAGCGTTTACTGAAGGGCGGTCCAGTAAAGGTCAAATTTTTAAAGGGGGCGGATGAGCTAGAGGGTTATGGCGGTCGTGATCTTGGCGAGTCCGGTTGACGGCTGTGCTCGGAACGATCGATCTTGATCATGCCAACGAGGAGCTTGGAGGGATATTATTGCCCAAGGCACCAGAGAGAAAGGAATGGTCTGAAAGGTACAGCGAGTGGTTCCACAGAGTGATATCTGAGGTCCCAATCTACGACACGCGTTATCCTGTTAAAGGCACTGGCATCTGGACCCCGTTCGGATACAAATTGAGGAGAGCAGTGATCGAAAAAATTAGGGATATGCTCGAGGAGGCAGGGCATGAGGAGGTTCTTTTTCCGCTCCTGATTCCTGACTATATGCTGGGCAAGGAGGGCGAGCATGTGAAGGATTTTGAGGACGAGGTCTATTGGGTAACACGCGGCGGAAAAGATCCTTTGGACGTCAAGCTGGCCCTCAGGCCGACCAGCGAGACCGCGATCTACCCCATGTTCCAGCTCTGGATCAATGCGTATTCGGATCTCCCTTTGAAGATCTTCCAGATTGTAAATGTGTTCAGGTACGAGACGAAGGCCACGAAGCCGATGATCAGAGTGAGGGAAGTAAGCACGTTCAAGGAGGCCCACACTGCCCATGCTTCCAAGGAGGATGCCGAGTCTCAAGTTGAGAAGGGGGTCGAGATATACTCCAGGATATTCGAGGGCATGAAGATACCTTTCGTCAAGTCAGTGAGGCCGGAGTGGGACAAATTCCCGGGCGCAGAGTACACGGTCGCCTTTGACACGATCTTACCCGACAACAAGGTGCTCCAGGTTGGGACAGTCCACTTCCTAGGACAAGGGTTTGCTAAGGCTTTTGACATAAAATACATGAAGTCTGATGGGGGGTACGAGCACGTTTGGCAGACCTGCTATGGCATATCGGAGAGGGCAATAGCTGCCCTCATATCCGTACATGGTGACGACAGCGGATTGGTCCTTCCAAGCACTTTCGCCCCAGTTCAAGCCGTGATCATACCCATAGTCTATAAGGGGAAAGAGGAAGAAGTGACGAATAAATGCAAAGAGGCGGATTGCCTGCTCAAGTCAGAGGGCATACGTTCAGTCGTGGATGATAGGAAGGACATCACGCCTGGCAACAAATATTTCACGTGGGAGTTGAGGGGGGCGCCCATCAGGATCGAGATAGGACCGCGCGATCTGGAGAACTCAACAGCAGTCCTGGTAAGGAGGGACACATTGCAGAAGACCACCATCCAGATGCAGGAATTGGTTGAAGGAGTGCATAAAATGCTCAAGGAGATAGATTTTTCACTCATGGAAAGGGCCGATCTATGGTTCAAATCAAAGCTTACAAACGCTGAAGACGTCGAAGGCATAAAGTCAAAATTGGACAAGGTCGGGGGCATAGTTGAGGCGCCTTGGTGTGGCGCCAGGGGATGCGGAGAGGAGATGGAGGGGAAGCTGGACGGCAGGATACTCGGTACCCCTTATAAAGAAACCCACGATGTTGCTGGAAAGAGGTGCGCCAACTGCGGTAGGGAGGCTTCGACCATCATAAGGATCGGACGATCATATTAGATGAAGAGGCGGAGCGCTTCCCTGGCTGCCATGCCGACCTTCACGCCAAGAGACTCTGCGCGGCTGCTTATCGAGGTTACTGGCCTTTCCATCATTTCTTCGAGCGAGTAGGCGCCCTTGACTATCGCTGCAGCCATCGAGTGCCTATCGACCTCAGTCAAGCTCATGTAAGAGCTCAGAAGAGCCCCCCTCTCGCCGCAAATGATTATCAAGGGGGGAGCGTCGGGCATCCCTATCTCTATCCCTGTGGCAGATCTGCCATCAATATTCAGATTCTTGATTAATATCAATCTTACCAACGTATTAAATTGGGACTAATAAAATAAAAAAAGTATCGGATGTTATAGTTGGCTTGACCTGTCTGCATAATGCTTCATTATTGATTTTGGGTTCAGTTTGGAGACTATGTGGTCAAAAGCTTCTTTCGGATCGCTCTTCTCGCCGCATGTGAATACGTCGACCGTGGCGTATTGGAATTCGTTCCATGTGTGTATGGCGATGTGGCTTTCAAGTATGAGGGCTATTGCAGAAACCCCGCCTTTCGGTCCCCCAAATTTCCACGCTTTTGTGTCCCAGATCGTCATATTGGCCTTCTTTGCTGCTTCGATAACGAGGTTCTTGAGCGCGGATTCATTGTTTATTTGGCCGGCGTCGCATCCATAGAGGTTCCCATAAATGTGTTTGCCGACTATCTGGGTTTTTTCTTGGACACAAGTTGCTTGGTTCACTTTTGTTTCAGATCCTCCGAGCCCATTTACATTTTTTGTTAAGGCACTAAAAATGCGAGAATATGTATGTTGTATATAAAGTTAGTCCTAACGAAAAAAGAATGTCCGCCCTCTAAGGGGGGACGGGAGGTCTAATGCCTTCTGCCTCTCCTCTCGTCTTCAGGTGGGGCGTAAACCATCCTTTTCAAAAAGTTCTTCCTGTTCCTGTGCAGCGGAGAAAGACCATGCCTCTCCTTTGCGGGCACCTTAGGCGTCTGTGATCTTACTTTACCAGCCTTAGTTAATGAGCCATGTGATGGCATTCAGTTCACGCTCGAGATACCCAATGCAATGCCAAATAAATAGTTTTTCATTGGCTTCCACTCAGATGCCCCGTATCGCAGACTTGATGTCGCTAATTGGGGCGGTGGTTTTTATTGCCTTGGGGTGGAAGTGGGTCAGGGTTGCTTTGTGCCCTTTCGCCTTGAGTGATTCTATGACTTTTTTTATCGGCGGGACGTCCCTCTTGAGAGAGCTAGAGAGGTTGTCTATTACGTAAAAGGAGATTGGCATCTCACACTCTTCTCTCACTATCCTGAGGAACTTTTCGATTCGCCTCGAGGTATTGAATAAGGATCTGTCCTCGTTCAGCATTTTGTCTAGGAATGACGGATCGGAGAGTTGCCCGCACCACAGAGGACCGGCCCTTGACACCGATTCCCCGCATGTCGGACATTTTGGATCAAATGCAGCGTTCAGTTTTATCTTTTCTCGCCAGCCACAGCTTGGACAATGAAGCAGGAAGCCCATATCCGCTGCTGCCCTGTCGCCCCTCCTTGCTCCAAGTGTGAGCCTTGTAAAGGCGCGGAGGTAATGGTCAACGCTGTAAGAGAGGAGCACCTCTGTCCCGAAGTCGTGCTTGAGCGCCTCCATCACGACCGATCCTATCATTATCCTGAGGGCCGTCTCATGGCAATATTCTGTCCTTAGAGGCACTGACGCATATTTCCTTATGCAAGCCCTAGGGTGGACTCCGCACAGCGGCGCTGTGTCAGTCGCCGTTACCGCCAATATCCCCTTATTCTTGACTGCCCTGACAGCAGAGCTCAAGAAGTGGACTGGCGTGCCGAAAGGGTCTATGTCTATGAAGTCGTGCCGTTTTCCTGGTTCTGAAGATTCTGCAAGGAGTAGGTTTGCGTCTTTCTCGAATACTTCTACCTTAGATGAGACGCCATTGAGATCAGCGTTCTTGAGAATCAGGGGGATGGCGTCAGCGTTCAGGTCCCCCATTACTGACTTGACATTCTGGACCTCATTTGCGTACCTTATTCCGCGGGCCCCCAGACCTGCGAGCGGATCGCATACAGAGATCGGCGGCTTTCTTTCCTTGACGAAGACCCTGAGCGCCATGACAGAGAGGTCCCTGCTGAATTCCATCCTCGGATTATAGAAGACAGGCGCCTTGAAAGGGGCGTACCTCCCTTGAAAAGTATAGGACGAGGATCGGGGGACCTCGAGAAGAGTCGTGCCTTCCTTTACCAAGTCAAGATCCATATTGGTTCCTCCATGGGGGCAGTCCTTAATAAATGGCTGAAGCCCATTTAAGGATGACGAGGCGGAGGGCACATTGAGGCTAGTTGCGGGCATTGATGAGGCGGGGAGAGGGCCAGCGGTTGGACCCATGGTCATTGCCGGGATAGCTGTCGACGAGTCGGACGTCCCAGAGCTAACTAGAATGGGTGCGAGGGATTCTAAGAAGTTAAGCCCAAAAAAGAGGGAATCGCTCGTCCAGCCAATCAGCAGAATTGCGAAGGGCATCGCATTCGAAGTCATTCCAGCCAAGGTAATTGACTGCAGAAGGGACAGGGGCAACATAAATGACCTCGAGGCAGAATCAATGTCCCGCATCATCAGGATTCTATGCCCCGATGTCGCCCAGATCGGTAGCGTCGACAGAGACCCCAAGAGGTTCCGGAAAAAGATCGTTGATTTCCTTCCAAGGGGTATCGAAGTGGTCTCGGTCCACCATGCAGAGGACTTATTCCCAGCCGTTTCGGCGGCGT
>JANHAI010000030.1 GCA_024464205.1 Candidatus Methanomethylicia archaeon | reverse complement strand
GGCTCCCTCACGAGTTTGAAGTAATCAATGTCGAATATATTCCAGAGCGTCTCCAGGTGCGAGCCGAGGTTGGTTATCAGAGTAGTGAGGCAACCTTCGCAAGAGGTTAAGGAATAGAATGCCAGCTTCATCTCACTCACCTATTGCCTCCAGGCTTATCTCCGAAGCCTTGAATACCGGCCCATCCTTGCAGACCATCTTGCCACCAGCTATCAAGCAGCGGGCGCATTTCCCTATCCCGCACTTCATGTGCCTCTCGAGCGATACGAAGATGCGCTCCTTGTTTATGCCGAGGAGGGAAAGCGATTGGACTATGCTTGCCATCACTGTCGGCGATCCGCAGATTGCGATGTTCATATCATCTTTCAGATTTATTTCATGAAGGTGATCTGTCACGCGCCCCCTTAGTCCTTGCCATTCCGGTGTTGCCTTGCTAAGGGTCACTATGATCTTGATGGAGCTCGACCAATGCTTCATATCTTCACGGTAGACCAAGTCTTCGGGGAACCTTGCCCCATAAAGCAATGTGACTTCGCCGTATTTCGACCTGTTCCCCACGACATGTTCGATTAGGGATTTCAATGCGGCTATGCCTATCCCTGTCGCTATTATAAGCAGGTCCTTGCCTTCAAATTGATCTATTGGGAATGGTCTTCCCAACGGACCTCTAACGCCCAAAGCGTCACCTGGCCTAAGGTAATGGGCAGCGTTTGTTAGCATCCCCCTTCGCATAATCGTTATTTCGATGTGCCGTTGGTCGCTGGGGGAAGAGGCGATGCAGAAGGGGGCCTCCCCAACACCCGGAAGGAGGAGCTGGACGAACTGCCCAGGAACAAAAGACATGCTCCAGTTCTGGAGCTTGAGGCGGAGGGTCTTAGTTTCAAGGCTCTCGTTCTTCACAGCGTTGACGGTGACCTGCCTTGGCAAATAGGGGTTGGTCAAAGACATCAGTCAACACTCCTTGCGATGTGATCTCTAAAATCTATCCTGGCTGGGCAGTTGGCGATACAGCTGCCGCACCCAACGCACCCCACAAGCCTGAATGAGTTTATCGAAAACGGGAACTTGTGCTTGAGGCGCCATTTGAACCGGTCTTCTTTTGACTTCAGGAAAGTGGTCCCTCCTGCAATCATGCTGTAGCACCTCCTCTGGCAGGACATGCGCGTCCTCGCCCTCTCGACGTTGGAAGGGTCTACAAGGCTAAAACGGTCTTCAATGTCGTTGCAGTAGCAAGTTGGACAGGTCACAGTGCATGCGCAACAGAGCGTGCATGACTTGACTGTTTCTGAAGCGTCCTTGCTGTCGATGCTGCTTTCGTCAGCATTTGTTATTTCATACTCTTTTTTCATCCTTGGGACGATCTTCGGGTAATCGCCCGAGATCTCTTTGCCAACCTGTTTGAGGACCGTCTCGCCCAATGGCGTCATCGGCTTCGCAATGTATCTGTTGCCACTTTTCCTCATCAAAATGTCGGCGTAACCCTTTGCAACCTTATATGAGCCCAATGTTTTGCAGAGGCAATACTCATCGCCCTCGTCGCATTCGAGGACCGCGAGGAACATGTCCTTCCGCCTGTCGCTGTAATAAGGATCTGGCGGATCGCTAAGCATGACCCTATCGAGGTATCTTATTGAATTTGCAATGCACGGGTGTATGCCGAAGAAGGCAAGCTTCTTCTTTTGCGATGAGTATTCAGGGGAAATTCCAGCAGGGCAAGGCCCCTCAACCGTGGGGAATCTTATTTTCAAGCCATACGAGGTTATCGTTGCAGTGCTCCTGTACTTGAAAAGCGTCTCTCTGTTCGGAAGCAAAAAGTCCCTTGGCGAATTCATGAGGCGGATATAATCGAGCTCAATCTTGCTGTCGGCATTTATTGGAGCGAGCTTGACAGCTTGATTGAACTTCAATGGGGCGATGACTTCGTAACCGAGCCCTTGGAGGATCGCTGGAATCTTCTGAAGATCCTCCTCGCTTAAGTCATACATCAAATCACCGTCTAATATTACTATATGATATCTCACGTAATATATCTCTTCGTTAGACGGTTTCAGTAAGGAAAGTGGCTCAATTGTTCAGAATTGTAATCGAGGTATTGTAAAAAAAATGGAAAATGAGGCGAAAGGGGAGCGGATTAGTTGTAAACTGCAGAAAATTCATTGTCAGCGTTCATCCATGATACTGTTTGTTGGGATGGGTCTTGTTAACCTTGGCTTTACCCTCAGATCTTTGCTGATCCGTTTGCAATTCTTTGAGATCTCCTCTGCTACTAGCAAGCCCGGGTAAGTAAGCCTCAGAGGGACTCCCCTCATCGCTGCAGTACCAGATTCTATCAGCATGCATTCACGGAGACCGTTTAGCGTCCATTTAGCAGTTGATTCAGGTATGCCCATCTTTTTAGAGAGCTCTCGAACGTACCAAGAGTAAGTATGGAGCGAAGCGTTGCTGTCGTTGCAATTTATGTATAGGAGTACGTCCCTTTGGAGTTCGGTCATGCTTTTCTCGGCGAGCCTTACCAAGGCATTTTCTAAAGTTGCAGAGGGTCGGATGTTCTCAAAATGTCCATCTTTAACGGAAAAGGCCTACACCTTTACTCAATTTATACCCTCCAGGTATACCCTTAATGATTTCATCGTTTAGTATATAAGCCTATTGCGCAATGACGCTCGCTTCGCTAGCATAAATATGCCATCTGTAATAGGAGGGGTTGCTGATGGCAAAGAGGAGAGGCCCCAGGCTGTTTATTTACCTAGAAATTTCCATGATAGCACTCGGCTTTTTATTTGCGACTTGCATCACCGATCCTAGCGGGAAGGTTAGGGCAGATCTGGCTCAATTGGGCAAGATCGATCTCTCTGTAATCGAGACATCTGGGAGCGCATCAGAGGTCTTCGAGAGGAATCTCGAGAGGCCGACATACGATATAGATCCAGGGATGCCGTTCATCGGGATCCGGGCGGCAGTAAACAAGACGCTGAGCCAAGTTGAGGCTGGTGAGCCGCCAGATAGTCTCGCCGTGGGCTTGAAAGTTCAAATGGCTGAAGGGCGATCCTGCTGGCTCATCCTCCATACCTCAGAGATAGAGAAAGTGAATTACAAATATTCTCCAATTCTTGGAGACGTGTTTGAGTGCGGGGTTAGGAAAGAGATTTCCTTCCATTCATTGGGAGGGGAGGCGTCAGCGGAGTTCAAAGATCAGGACTTCTTTCCAGCGCTCCAAGAGGCGTCAAATAGGATGCGCGTCAATTTGGATGTGAATAAAGTCAGAGTGATCGGTGTGTATCCGTTCTCTCGAACGATTCTTGACAATGAAGGGGGCATTGCAATATCGGTCCAGGTCCATTCTTTTTTCCCACTTTCATTTTACGATCTCAGTACGGTCACATTGGGAGGCAGGGAGCTCTATGTGGAAAACGGGATTGCCAGGTTAGAAATGAGGCCAGGCATCTATGAGGTTGAGGCAGTTGCCCATGGCAGAGCCATCTTTTTCCCTTCTAGTATCAGTACAAAGATGACCATCAATATCAGCTCTTCAGAGGTTCTGGAAATTGAGCATTTTATCAGATGATTCGTTTAAGAGGCGGCTCATATCGACAGGGGTAATGCATGCGCTTGAATAGATTGTTGATCAGATCCGGTGCTTTTTTGCGCTTCCCCATGTTGGCATGCTTGGCGATTGTCCTATTCTTTGCCTTATTCGCAAATGACGGGGTTACCGCATACACCAACACCTTGACGATTCCTTTCGCCTCGCTCCATTATGAGGCGAACTTTCAACCAGCGGGGAACGGTTATGATCAGATCTTTGGCTTTGATAACTTTGATCCAATTAGGCAAAATTCAAGCGTTTTAATTCAGAGCGGAGCGGAGGTTTATGCTTATGCCTCAGTGCCGACAGCATACGGTACGAGGCCAAACGTGAATTCATCTGGAATATTTACATATTCAGCAACTTCTGCTAATCAAGTTTCATATGTAGAATGGACAGCTATCGGTGCGACATTTATCAAATTCAATGACCATGCGCCTCCAACAGACATGGGGCGCATCTCTTATGGCTATACCATCTCAGGCGCATTTGCAGTAGGGGCGCTGAGCTATTCCATTTCTGGGCCTTCCCTATGGGCTCTTTCTGATTACTGGTACCCAAACAACGAATATGTATCTGATTTTTCAAGGGTACAGGCAAGGCTCACATTCAGTTCATTGAGCATCGTCGAGCATCGGACAGAGCTCAACATAGCAGCATCGCCCTCGAAAGGCCCATTCCCATTGTTAGTTGCTTTCAGTGCAAACATCAAGGATGGCGTTGCGCCATACTCTTTCTTTTGGAATTTTGGTTTGGGAACCTCAAGCGAACAGAATCCAGTCTTCACGTTCGTGGCGCCTGGGGTATACAATGTGAGTTGCAGAGCGACAGATGCGATGGGTGTGGCAGACACAAAATACATGCTGATAACAGTTGATGCGTATTTCCTCAAGATCCTTGTTGAGGGGGAGGGCACAACTGAGCCAGGTCCTGGCGATCTGCAGCAGCCTTCCGGATCACAGCTTGCAGTCAGGGCGATTCCATCCTACGGACATCTCCTTGATGCATGGCTCCTTGACGGATTGCCATCAGGCACAGCTAACCCATTTCTCGTAACCATGAACCAGAATCACACCCTTGTTGCGAAGTTCATTCAAAATATCAATGTGGTAGCGTCCGCGACACCCTTGTCTGGCAATGCACCTCTACTTGTCACTTTTTCATCCTCAATAAATGGCGGGAGCCCTCCCTATTCATACCAATGGGATTTTGGTGACGGGGGGACGTCTACCCAGGCTAACGTTTCGCACACATACGCATTGTCTGGAACTTATGTGCCAAAAGTAACGGTCTTCGATTCAGCAGGTCGCAAGGGGCTGTCGCAGCCCTTAGAAATAGAGGTGCGAAGCGCTTTCGATTTCTGGCTTTCAGCCTCCAATGAAATTGAGGTCACCATAGGCAGTGCTGGGAGCGCAACAATATTTATCAAGGCAAATGAAGGACGTGAGATAGGGCTCTCATTACAATGGATAGGAAACGTGCCCGCCCATTCTTCGACAACACTTTCGAAAAACTCGGGCACCGCAAATTATACTTCGACATTGAGTTTTTCTTCGACTGCGTCGACTCCTATAGGCAATTATACTTGCAGGGTGACGGGCACGTCAGGGGGCCTGTCACACCATGTAGATGTTCCGATAAGGGTGGTCAGCCAACAATATTCGCTTCTTATTGAAAGCGCATCTGGCGGGACGACCAGGCCGTCACCGGGCACATACCATTATGCAGCAGGATCGAAGCCTTCTGTCATCGCTGTACCTGATTCTGGCTATGGCTTCTCCTACTGGTCCCTTGATGGGAAAGCGTACTCGAATTCGACAACAATCTCGGTAACCATGGACAAAGACCATCGGCTAACGCCTCACTTTGTTGCAAACGCTCCACCGCAAACAGGAACCTTAAAGTTCCAAGTCAAAATCTGGAATGGCAGCGATTGGTCAGAAAGGGAGTTTGCGGATTATGGCAAAATCCGAGTGGAAACCAACGTTGGCACCCTGAATTTCATTACGACGTCAACTGAGATCCAAATAGCTCAGAGCGTCTCTTTTTTTGACATCTCGTACATATCGTTGAATCTGTACGGGTCAAGCGTCGATGAGCAGGGCGGGAGCGCGAAGACAAAAGTCTTCTGTGCGGAATATTCTAAAAATGGCGAGGTTATCCAGATCCCGAGAGCAAATGTGACATACCCGTTTGAGTATAGAATAGAGGCGACGAGCGCAGATTCCATTTCCGTTATTCTGATGCTGAAGATGGTCGATTTCTGCGTCAATGTTTGCTCTGATACGCCTGAATGGGGTTACGTTACAATTACGTCGGATAGCCTTAGTTGGCCATTGTTTGAAGAGTACCGCGGGACCCTGAATAACGGTTTTGGCGAATATTACGCTGATCTCGGTTCGAACATGATGATCAAGGTTCATCCTTTCTCAAATTACTACTTTGATAGAATAGAGCTTGATGGCGCCTCTGTTTACAGGGACGAATTACTGATAAGTAACATTTCAGGGTGCCATAATGTCAAAGTTTTCTTTTCCGCTGTCCAGCCAAGTTTTATGCTCCAGATTTGTTCGGACTATGGAGGCTCAATCGCCCCCTCGCCAGGGACTTACTATTTGCCCCGATATTCGACGCAGTCCGTCTCATTAGTCAACGTTTACGACAATTACATATTTTCAGGCTGGGCATCTGACGGGAAGTTTATTTCTAAAAACTCTAGCATCTCCATTTTCATGGATGGCAACCACACTGTACATGCGTTCTTTGACCCTGAATTGGTAAAGGAGGGCGGCATAACTGCAAGGCCATGCGACGTTGAAGATGGGCATATGTTCAGACGCGTCTTGATAGGCGAATACATCGGAATCAATGTGACGGGCAAGATTGACGTTCATTCTTCAACATGGATCAATGTCACAGCATGGTTAGATCTCAATGGAGCCGTTTATTGGAATTCAACGTCCAGAGAGCTGGACAGCGGGCGTCTAAAGCTTTCGGCAGGGGCATTTACGGACAGTGCTGGCCGCTTTTCACTGAAGTTAGGCAGCATAGATGATCTCTGCTGGGTAGTCAAGGAGGCGGAAGCAGGGGATCTTTTTAATGTCTTTTTCGTGCTTGAGACTCCGAATGGTGTGATCGAAGGCAGTGGCGAATGGATCGTCGAAACTGCGCACATAAACGCATATTTCAGATACAACTCCAGCGGGGCGACTGCTGAACTTAAAGCATCATACTCGGATGGAAGAGAGATCGAGAACCGTGAATCGAACTATCTTTTTGCTATTCGAGAAATCGAGGGCGTATACTCGACCCCCATCGATTCTGAAGGTAAGGCAACGCTTTGGCTGCCTTATAGCACTATGACACAGCTGGACGGACTATCTCGCAACCTGACTTTCATCCCCCTGTCAAATAGGATGGATAGGCCGTCAATAATCCCTGGTTTCTTGCCTAAGGCGGTGCCATTGCGAAATGTGGCGCTCCAGATCATGGTGCACAATCAGACGCACATCGCACTAACAGCGTTTACATGGGGCGACGATTATCAGATAGTCAGGGGAGCGTCTGTACTTATATGGCGGGAGGGGGACGGGACACAAGATGATCGCGCAAGAGGGCAATCCTTTGTTGAGACGACAAATGTCTCTATCGCAAGATACGGCGGCGAATCGTATCTTATCGATTCTGCGTCAAGATTTTGGGAAATGAGCAGGAATCTCCAGCTGCCACCGTACCTAACAAAAATAGATTCCGTCTTCTTCATCGACGACATGTCTGTTTTTGGCGCCCATGGTGAAGTGGGCGCATGGCTTTACGCAATGGTTGTGCCTGGAATGACTGTAGATCTCATCCTCTCCCCAGCAGTTGAAGGCATCCTCCTACTTAGGCATGTGCCATCAATAGCAGAATTTTATGGATGTTGATGCAAATTGCACGCAGTCTTATCAAGGATATTTCTTGCGGTTGCAATTATCTCTACAATAGCCTTCATTTATTCTGGATATGATTATTTGGCTGCAGATGTGCAGGATGTGAGGGTTGTAGACATTGAGACAAAACTGTTTGAGATAGGGAAAAACCTTTTCAACCAGGATGACGCGATTGTCTACGGCGTTTCAATAGGTCCAAGTTCGCTAAGCGCCATCAATTTGGGATTCATTGACGTTGCAGTGAATGCATCAGGGGATTTATTCGTATGGAGCGCCCCACGCAGCGCATTGGCCATAAAAGGGCTTGAGATTTATTGCAAACCAGATACAGCAGTATCCGTAAATAAGAATGATTACCTCCAGTTATACAACGAGGGCGGGATCCTGTACGTTGTCCCAAAGGTAATTTTAGAATATTCAGCAAACGCGAGCAGTTTAGGAGGGCACAGGATTCATTGGGTGAAAGCGACCTCCTGCATCTTTACTGCTTTGAATGTTTCTGGCACCTTTGACTTGCTCAAGACCGGAAGCGGAATCTTTTGCAGAAAATTCGAAAGACCCTGCTTATTCGACACAATCGTCGAAGTCTCTTTCGAGAATAGAGTGATACTCAGTTTCCAGGCAAAGAAAGGAGAGGCATTCATTTTTGAGGGGTGCATAAGTGCTGCAGACATCAGTTATCAGAAGAGGTGAGGCGTAATGGATAGGCCGATGACTGAGATAATGGTGACGCTTGCGTTGATATGCATCGCAGGGATGACATTGACAGTCAGCGGATCGAACTACCTCGGCATTGCTGAGATGATCAAAGGCTTGAAAGCAAATGATTATTCTTTTCATTTAGCTGCGCTGATAGCAGAAGCAGGCTCAGAATCGATTTCGCTGAAGACGCAAATCGAAAGAATTTACAGTCCTGATAGAGCATTAGCTGTGGAGGCGGGCAATTCAACTATCTCTATTACTTATGAGGGGCACATGAATTCAATAGCGATTCCATTAAACCTTAATGGCAGCTGCAATGGCACAGTCATCAAGATAATAGCATGTCCTAATGGAACGGTCTACATAAGGGGAGCTGAATAGGTCAAATTTTGCGCCAGGCTTTTTTCAATGCGTAGGTTGCAGTAACATTGATAATTATGCTTGCCCCAATGATTACCACAATTGATCCTACGAAAGCGTTCCAAACTAAAGAGCCAAAAGAAAGCAGCCCCACGAGGTAGGCAGCACTGAACCAGAAGATGATGCCCCCAATATTTTCTCCTTTCCCCTTAGATGTATCGTTTAACGCAAACCGGATTATTAGCAGAATTATCTGAGCGATCCCAAATAGGATGCAAAAGTTGTAGACTGCTCCGTATAAGATCGGATGGTTATTTTGGGGAGCTGGGATGAAGAAGTTGGGGGAGATCTCAACTAACTTAAAGTCGATAATGAACGCTTTTATGCTCTCAATCAATCCAGGCGTTGAGATAAAGGTCCAACCTAGCAGCACAAGGAAAATTCCGAATCCTA
>JANHAI010000029.1 GCA_024464205.1 Candidatus Methanomethylicia archaeon | reverse complement strand
TTCGCCACACCTGTCAATTTGAGGCCGCTCGAGATTGGCGCAGACTTTGTGGTACATAGCGCAACAAAGTATCTGGGCGGGCACAACGACGTGATTGCTGGGGTGCTGAGCGGCTCAACAAGCAGGATAGAGGGGATATGGGAATGGAGAAGGAACTTGGGCGGATCATTGGACCCATTCGCGGCCTACTTAGTGATGCGCGGGCTAAAGACCCTGAAGCTCCGCGTTCTAGAGCACAACAAGAACGCCACCCTCATAGCGCAATTCCTTGAGTCCCATAAGAAGGTGAAGCGCGTCAATTACCCGGGTCTGGTTTCGAGTCCTTACAACAAGAGGGCTAAACGATTTATGTCTGGCTTCGGCGGCGTAATCTCTTTCGAGGTCGGCGACGGCATGCAAGCATACAGGCTGATCTCAGAGCTTAAGATGATCAAGCCTGCGCCGAGCCTAGGGGGGGTCGAGACCCTGATCACACACCCTGCTTCCTCATCACACAAGAACATATCGCCTGAAGAGCGGAAGGAGCTTGGCATAGCCGAAGGATTAGTCAGGCTGTCGGTAGGTTTGGAGGATGTCGAGGACATCATGCAGGATTTGGGCAACGCGTTAGAAAAGATCTAGGTCTGCCCAAAGGCTATGTCGACGGTTCCACGCCACTGTTCCCCATCTCGTCCTCGATAACGATGGTGAACGATACCTTCCCATTCATTGCGCCGATGATCTGCTGAATAGCATCTGCCGCTCTTTCCCTCTCGCTCCCTTCAGCGCTGTCCCTGAGCTGCTCAGCAACCTCAAGAAATCTCGTAAGGACGCCCTCGATATTCGTGATGAAACCTTCAGCCATTGAGCCTGGCTTAAGCTCGAGCCCCAGTTCAGGAATCTCGATTCGAGCGCTCGACGACCTCACGACCCTTGCGTTGAGGTCGCGGCCGTCCTTCACTTTGAACTCTGTCCTTTTAGGACCCTTATTCTCGAGGAGAACGACGTCAGACGTCCTGTACCCGCAATTCTTGCAGATCATGGAGATCAATACTGCGCTACCGAATTTCGGCAATGATGTGAAGATTTCCTTCACAACCAGCGCCTCCTTCCCGCAGCTGGCGCAATTCACCCTATACTCATTGCTTTCGCCTTTCTCGCCCAAGAGTAAAACCCGATCTGATAGAAGGTGCAACTGTATTTATTATTTTCATACGGGCTTATCACTTATTAGAGGATGCATTTACATTATTAATTGTGAGGGCAATGAAGCCACTAGAGGTTCTCTTTTTCAAGACGAGCACATGCGACGAGTGTGCAGTCGTAGGCAGAATCTTCTCGAGCGTTACGGAGAAGGTAAACGGATACTACGGTGCGACGGTTATAGATCTGAAGACATACGATCTGGAAGACCAGGAAGGCTACAAGAGAGCGAGGGAACTCGGCATAAGCACAACGCCTACAATCGTGATACATGGGGAGAAGTACAAAGGCAAGATTTCCGATGATGAAATTTTCAGCGCGATAGCAGGGAAAATGAATGTGACAGGGGCGGAGTTGGAGAGCCTGAAAGCCCATGTCCTGAAGTACGAAATCGAGGATGATGGGCAAGTTTTTTCGCTCAGGCCTATCGGTCGGGTTCGGGTAGAATATGACGATGAGGCGGTCAAGGAGAGCGTGAATGGCGTCAGCGGCACGGTCGAGATATTTGACCAGTTCGCGGATGGGCTGGAGGGTCTCGAAGGTTTTTCACACTTGACGCTAGTGGCCTACTTGAGCAAGGTAAGCGAGAACCAGAGGAGAATACTGAAAGTTAAGCCGAAATGGCTCATCAAGCTAGGGGCGGATCCTGAGAAGGTGCCTTCAGTGGGCGTCTTCGGAACGCACTCGCCCCACAGGCCAAACCCGATTGGGATTACGGTGGTCAAGCTTGTGCGCAGGGATGGCAATCTATTGCAAGTTGAGGGGCTGGATCTATTCGACGGGACGCCCGTGATCGACATAAAGCCTTTTATTAAAGAGCACGAGGCGGAAGAGACGAAGACCCCGGCATGGTACACCGAGATGATAGAGAGGGCCAAGAGCAAATACGGCAATGACTTTTAGGCGACCCATGGATACCCAATGTATTTAACAAGGAGACATTTCTATAGAGTCAGTGGTATCTATGGAATTTGGATGGCTGATTGATCTGGTCGGCATGGCATTTAATGGCCTCAGGTGGGCAATAAGCCAGATATTGGAACTTACCCTCTTCAAGACCAACCCAACGCTCGTTGACAACTTCGCGAGTACGATATCGCTTCTGATAACTCTGACGGCAATATACATAATGCTGATCTTCGTTGCCTCTGCCAAGAAGATACTCGGGATCATACTCGCCCTAGGTTGGGGGCTGCTGATAGTCAGCCTGTTCCTTTCAGCGATTTGATGTCCGGACATTTTTTACCCTCGAATGCATACCTTGCATTTTAGGCAAATGCCATACTGGTCGAACACCTCCATTTCCACGAACCTGGATTGCCCGATGAAAGAGAAAGAGACTCCCCATAGCCCGTCCGGCATCCTGCTTAGTTCAACTTTGTTGTCATTGATATACGCCACTGCAGGCGCTGCTTGAGTGGCTCTTCCATCATTAACGATCGTATAATTGAAACATATAGTGTATATTCCTCCTGTTCTGTCAGGGGAAAAAGAGATGGAAGAAAGCGCCATCTCGACCCTGTAGGAGAAAGAGAAGGTCCTTATTTCGAAGAAAGCGCCCCTGATTCCTGGAACGAAGGTCTTTTCAAAAGAAAGCGAGTACCTCGTCCCTTCAGCGAATGGCCCCTTAAAGTAGAAGGTGGGGCGGAATACCGTAAAGCCATTTTCCTCTGGCCAGGACGTGCAGTTTATGGGGATTATGATTGTACCATTAGCGTCTGGCCAATAACTAAGGCCACCCAAATGGAGATTCCAGTCGGCCTGCAGCCCTGAAACCCTGAGGCCCTCATAACCAGGAGGCACGGAAGAGTAGTTGAGCCTTAAGTAGTGAACCCTCGCCTGATCATTCTGCGATATCAGGGTAGACCCGAGCACTGCCCTGGCGTATGCATGGACTTCAACGACGATCTTGTCCACTTGGATCATCTTGCCAGGCGAGATCAGAAAAGAGCCGTTCAGAGATGGGCTCAACGATTTTGCCGAGGAGTTCACTAAGAACAGCGTGCCATTTGAAAGGTAATAGACGCTGATCTCAGAATATTTGCTCAAGATGGTCTTTGATGCTGAGAACGTGAAATTTGCATCTGCGCTCACGGAGAGGAGGATTTCTTTGCCAGTGATATTAATGGGGAAGTCGAACCAATAGTATGCCTCCAAGTAGGGCGGATTGCCAGCACAGTTTATGAAACTTTCTTGCATCACCAAAGACCCCAGATAAGCCGAGAAGGTCGGGGCAGACCCCCCTGTGAGTAGGGCATGCCTGAACTCCCAGCCAGCTTTCGTGTCGCATTCGCTGCCAGAATATGAACTGATCAGCTGCGCACTGCTCTTCGAACTGAAAAACTGCCCATTGTAGTATTCGATTCTGTCGTTCCAATCGACCGGCGAAGTATAATTCAGGTGAGGGCGGAGGTAACCTCTATCTACGACTTCTATCTTGCCAGCGAAAGGTTGCATAATAAGATTGGGCGAGATGACGATTGGGGAGCCGTTGCTTATCGTCTCTGAGCAGGCCTGATTATCAGGACAAACCCGAACGAGGTCAAGCTGAGGGACCCCCATTATAGTTAAACCAGAATCACCGTGCCAAGATACATTGACATTGTATATTGAGAAATAAGCTGCCCCATAATTGGTTGCATTGGCAACGAAGCCCATCCTTATGGAATTTAATGGGGTCGGCTGGCTGAATTTGAAGCTGTAGCTTATTGTTGCGATGCTGTCGTCAGACAGATTAAAAGGGGTGGAGTTGGAAACGACGCTGCCATTTGTTAAGCAGAGCGTGAGCTCATTGAATGCAACGGCGGAGATGTTGCCGATCGCCTTCAAGTATTTCACTTTGAGCTCGATTGAGAGATCAGACGGGCAGATATCCACTTCCTTCTTTAGCCAGGGGTTAAGGATCTTTGACGATGAGCTTGATGACCACACATAATCATAAACGCAATATCCATTTGTCCCTGGGCCAGAGTAGGTGACTCCCCCACTGGTGTAATCTGATGCCGACCACCCCTTAATCGAGTTGCACGTGTCAATCAAAATGTCGTCATGACTCTCACGTACGAGCATTTCAAAGCTGCCGTTGCCAGCGAAGTAATCGAGCTGGGTGCTTGTCGAAAAATTCCCGTAAGTCGAATGAGGGACGTCGCATAAGCCTGCAAGATCTGAATTCAGATCTGAGCTGCCAGCAAAGATGGCGCCCCCATGCAAAGGAGAGAAGCGCTGATTTACCTTGCCGCCATCAAGCAATAGCCAATTCCCGGCGACCAGATCAGAAAAAACAGCAAACCCTTTTTCCGCTTGCATTCTGATGTAATCTATGCTTATCAAATAGTCGTCTTGGGTTTCGCAATTTTGGGTGTCGCTTTCATCGATGTTGAAGCGGAGCTCAATTACAGCAGGGTCCGAAAAGACCTCTCCCTGAGCCACCACTGACGTGCCATTGTCTATGCTAAAGGACATTGTCGATGAGTGACGCCATATCTTCAAGGCCAAAGAATTGGCGCCTAATTGCGTTATGTTCGAGTAGCCGTACAGCGAAGTGCGGACCTCTGTGAAGGTCGATGAGTAGAGGAAGTTCGCCTCTAATTGCCTATTGTACTGAGTGTCGTAAAGGATTATCGAGATCCAAACTGGCGCACCATTTGCAGATCCGTTTGAGCACGATGCTGCCAGAGGCAAGTGAATCTCGAAGTCTGACGGAGGGGGAGCCAATTTCCTGAACATCGAGAAGATGTATCTCTCACCATAAGCGCAATGCTTGACATTTTTTAACTCCAGACGGCCGTTGTCTGTGACGTTCAGCTGAAGGCAATCCTCCTTAGGGCAATTGCCAGAAGACCACCATCCATTAGAGCCAGACCATTCGTCGGCAAAAATGCTTCTCGCCGATTCGAAGTCTTCAAAGAAGCCATCAAACCTGGCAGCATCCAGATGGGCTTCCTCTATGATCTCGGGCCCGTTCATGGAAACAATTGCATCCTTGCCGCTGTAGTAAGTGACGTAATTCTGTTGCGTTGCGAGGCAGAGAGGCGACGATATTACGGCGTATGACAAGAGGACGGCGATGAGTAGGCGCAGAGCTGCAAAACGTGCTTCATCGTCGCTTTTTCGGATTCGCGCCTCAATAGAGGACATAAACATAACCACCCAGAACATTCCCCTCGACGGCGAGGGGGCATCTAACACTCATGGACCCGTAAAAAGGCAATTGCTGAGCGATCACTTGGATGATTGCAATTTCAGAATGTCTTCCTTTTACAGCGAAAGACAGCACATTTCCACTCCCGTCTGCAACCTTGATCAATGAAAAAGGCGGGACGCCCGAGATCTTCAAGATGGCCGGATTGATCGCGTAACCAAGATCAATTGCCTCGATTTGATTCATTAGATGATTCACGACATACTCCTTTGAGGCGCTTAATGTCCCAATGTATGACCAGGATTGAGAGCTGTTGGAGTATATTGCAGCTGCAACTTCGCTAATTGCGCCCTGCAGATCAACAGCGATTTCGGTGCCATCGCTGATGTACAAGCAAGAGATGTTGAGGCCAAATACTGCCAAAGCATACCCTTGCGGTATGTTTTTGAAATATGCGACGCTCCCTCCTCCTGGCCTATATGCCTTCTCGAAGAGCTGCACCATGCCGCCCAGGTTAATTTCAGGCAACTGCTTCCCTTCACCCGCACCGCCATCGTTCCGAATCGCCTCAAATTCATTTATTGAGGCCAACGCCTCGAAAGATTTTTCAATGTAGTTGATGGCAGCCAAGTCCGGGATATCCGCTTGAGTAGCTGAAACTGCACCCCCGATCAGGATTGATCGATATATTTGCCTCTGCAAACCTTGATCAGGCTGACAGGGCTCGATCACAGGCAAGAAGATGAATGATATGAGTAATGATGAAGAGAACAGGATTATCAAGAGCAATAGAGCCGAAAGGGTGTAGACGAATCCTCTGCCATTGGCACCTTCTTTAGACAAAGGCCCAGCAAGCATGCAACTCATAAATTGAACGCCTCGATGCGAATCTTTTTGGCAAAAGCTGAGGGCTCTACGGTTAGTAGCACGTCAACGCGCCCCGAAATTGTGACAAGAGGACCCAAAACGATCTTCGCGCTATCATATTCGATCCTAGACGGAGTAAAAGAGACGACTATTTTACTCGGATCATTCAAAGGCACCGCTACTCTTGGCGTTACTGTGAGACCATTTGGATCTACAACAATTTTCCCTTGCGAGAGCTTCAGGTGAAGTACCCTCGAAGTTCCAGGAGCTGAGGTCGAGAGCTCTTCGATGGCGGCGTGCAAAGCGTGGAGGCTAGTCAATAGCGCAGGTGAGTGGTCGGTCTGTAATGAATTGATCGTGGAGAACCCTGCAGAGGAGACGATGGAAGTTACTGAAATCATGATAACTGTCACGACTATCATGATCAAAGGGGATGAGATTCCCTGGCGATCCTTCTTGAATGCAGGAGCCGAGTCCGCTTTCTTTGGAATCTGGGATCACCTCATTATCGACAAGACAACGATGCGCGGATCGAATGTGCCGTTGTGGCCAGAGAGGAAGTAGGCCACGGAGCCACAATCACTCAGCCCTGGCACCGATTGGAATGAAGAGAGCAGCTCCCATTTGCAGTTGAAGATGCTTATCGCGAAGCCCATTGAGCTTGGGAGGGTTGCTTTGAAGAAATTAATAAAAAAAGAGAGGTCGTTGGCGTAAATTGCCTTGCCCAAAGTGCCATCCTTATCCAGGAACACCAGGCAGGTTGTGGCGATCTCCGAAAACTGGTGGACGTCATTTTCTGGGATTGGCTGGGGCAGATAATTGATGCAGATCGCAATACCTATTACCAAGAGCGCGCTAGCCACAAGGGCATCGTAGATCCTTGCCACTCCCTTGCTTCTCAAGATGGTTCACCAGACCTCAACACTTAAACGGACAGCAGATCCGTCGTCCATCGCGCTTAGCACAGAGTACTCTCCATGCCACAATTCCTTTGGCGATGCACCAGCTGTCTTAGACCAGATTACAACAGTTTCCCTGTTGGCAGATAAGTTGAAACAGAGAGCATCTATCCTGATGTGAATGGCATCATTAAGCGAGTACGAGGCTGGATCAGTCGATGGGACCCACTGGACCCATTTGGCTGGGGAGCCCCCATTCTCAAGCGTTATCAGCGAGCAGACAAACCTTGCCATGTATTCACAATTGACGTTTTGTTGATGGGCAGCCATCTCGAAAAATAAACCTAACGAAACCACATTTGCAGCTATGAAGAACGACAGGAACAGCATCATAGAGAGTACGGCGTCGACACTTTGATCCAATTAGGAGATGCCCCCAAATGCACCAAATAACAACCCTATTAAACCCAGCCCCTTGAAGACAAGGATGGTAAAGATCGTAATTGAGATACAGACCACGGAATGGGGCAGGCCGTCGACAACAGATCCGCCGCTGCTCGCCTTCCCTCCCAATATTCCTAACAGAAACGAGTTGTAGATCACGGAGGAGAACGCTATTACCTCTATCGCCTCATATTGCGAGGCTGAAACAAAAGAGAGGCCAAGTGGAAGCATCAACGATGACATCGACGATCCCACATTCGTGAACAGTTGGCCTACGACATTCACGGAGATTAGGACGCTGAAAGCAAGTATGAATGAGTTCACATAGGTCATCAGTATGAAGAACCTCGCCTGTGATTCCAAGGACTTGAAGTTGAGGTGCAGGTTACTGACAAGATCCGATAGTGAATCCAAGGTAGTCGGTTCAGCACCAATGATTTCAGCTTGATTCAAGAGCTCAAAGGTAGCCCTCGCAACCCAGGGTGCACGGATCTTTCTTATGGCTGACGAGATCGGGGCACCTGTCCTAAGGTACGCTGATAGCCAGTGGAGGATCGCATCAAAATGTTCATTGAAAGCCCGTTGATTAGAAAGGCTTACCATTGCCATATGGGGCGAGACCCCCTTTTTCACTTCCTCGGCGATAAACCTGGTGAAGGTCGGCAAGGCGCCGAGCGTCGATTTGTGCGCCTTTCTCTTTGAGGAGTAGTAAAGAGATGCCGGCAACAACGAGAAGATGCTGGTTGCCCCGAACACATAGTAGAAAGGGAGATGCGCCCCACTCCGGCTTAGTGCCAGATAGATTGCAATGGATGCAGGAAGGCCGCAGAGCGCCAGGAAAAATGGTTTAAGGTCAACGTCCTCGGTCAATTCCTTCGGTATGAAAGAATCAGCTAGATAACCCAATGCGATCGCTGCAAATGTGGGGAAGATCAAGGAAAGTGCCAAGAGCGCATTTATGCCAAGTAGGTTGCTGAAAAGCACCCCAATTGTGATTAGAGCCATGGGCAGCATTATGAAAGAGACCATCTCTGCAGAGGCGATGAGGGAGAACTTGTCAGAGACGGTCCTAAGCCTTCCCTGCATTATTGAAAAAATCTTCATGAGTTCGTCCTTGAGTGCCGAATGGACTGCATTACCTTCTTTCTGCGCCACAATTGCATGAGAATACAACTCCTTAACCATCTCAGACGGGTGATAGTTGCCCTCGAACTGCATCGCCTCGTAGGGATTCAAGGCATAAAGCCTTCTTACTTTCTCGATCCTTAAAGCCTCCTCTTTGAACTGGGGGAAAAATTGGAAATTTTTAAGTCGTTCAAATGCTAACTGTACAGAGATCCCAGACGCGGCAGCCATCGAAAGGAACGTCGCCACAAAAGGGATCTCCCTTTCGCAATTGTTCTTTCGTTTCGATGATTTCGACGAGATGAGGAGCATTTTGTGAATTGCTTCAATCATCGGCAGCGCGATTGACGACGTGAAGATGACGATCGAGTAAGGATTGTGATGGACCACGCCTTTATACGCCAACAAGATGAACGATATGAAGCAGGCAGAAGAAAACGCAGAGATGGCAAGAAGCGTAGCCAGCTCATTTGCTATTTTTTTCGGGTCAGATGGGATGGCGCTTCGGTATATCCTGATGTAAACCATGCCCAGGAGCTTGTTCTCGATCTTTTTGCGGATCGGCGCGATTATGGGAAAAGAAGAGGGTGACCGGCTACGCCTTTTTATTTTGGGGCCGTTCATTCCATTTTTTTCGTTACT
>JANHAI010000028.1 GCA_024464205.1 Candidatus Methanomethylicia archaeon | reverse complement strand
GGATCTGCCCAGGATCGGATCAGATCCCAAGGAGGAGGGAAAGGACTGCAATCGCTATCGCTGAGCTGATGATTGTTACAGGAACCCCTCCCTTCATGAACTCGATGAACGAGAAGCTCTCGCCCTTACCCTCCGCCGCCTCCAGCACAATGACATTCGCGGCGGCGCCGAGGAGCGTCAGGTTCCCGCCCAGTGTGCTGCCGGCAGCAAGCGAGAGCCACTGGTCAGGCGAAGCCCCTGCGCTGCGGAAGATCGGCAACATCATTGCTACGAACGGGACATTCGAGGTCAGCTGGCTCAGCGCGATGCTCAGACCGAAGATCGCCGCCACAGAGCCGACGCCCCCGACGAAAAGCCACGACCTGAACGGATCTATTATGAACTCAAGTAAACCGCTCGCCTCGACTGAATGCATCACGACAAACATCGACGCAAAGAAGACCATTGTGCCCCAGTCAATCCTCCTCAGGCTCTCCCTCCTGTCGGGGCTCAATAGGAGGGCCAGCGTCCCGCCTACGAGTGCGACAATGGCGATCGGGACGCCCGTCAGATCGGAGGTGATGAATCCGATCATCACGCCGACCGTTATCGCTATAAGCGTGCGCCACTCCGCCTTCCCCATAATGCCAGTGCCCCTCGCCGGTATCTCGAGCATGGTTTTCTCCGACACGTCTTTCCTGTAAATGGCCTTGAGCACGACGTACTCAGCAGCCGCTGCAAGAACCACCGGTATCGCCATCTTCCCCATGAACCCCAACGTACTTATCCCAGACTCTATCTTGATGAGGACGTTCTGCGGGTTGCCGATTGGGGTCAGGGCGCTTCCGATGTTCGACGATAGGGCAACCGCTATTATGTACGGCGTCCTCTTCAGCCCTGCGATCGTGCAGGAAGCGATCACTATGGGCGTGACGACAAGCACCACGGCGTCGTTGACGAGGAACGCAGACGCCAACGAGACGAACGCTATTACGAAGAGCAACAGCCGGGACGGCGTCCTCGCCCTCCTCAGCACGGCGACCGCCACGGCCTGCAGAAGCCCCGTCTGGGCCATGACGCCGACGATCAGGAATGACCCGATGAGGAAGAGTATCACCTGCGAATTTATTGCCATGATCGCCTCGCCAAGCGAGACCGCCCCGAGCGAGAGGAGCGCCACGGCCCCCAGGAGCATCGCCATCCATACCTCAACCTTGAACCTGCCGATCCTCCTCACGACAATGAGGGCATAGACCGCCAAAAACACCGCGAGGATCTCCAGCTGAGGCACTCCGAACTCCAAATCAACACCCCTGGCCTAGGCAATAGGTGGCGCCTTCCCCCTGGGCACCATTGGGAGAGCGCGCCTTCGCAATCCTGCTCTACTAAACCGTTTAATAAAACCGTTTCTGATCTATTGTAACAGATCACTGTTGAAAGGAGGCGACCCCCTTGATACACAGGATAGTAGTGCTCTCTGACCATTCTCCCTCAAGCGAGCAGGCACTCTTCGAGGCGATGAAGATCGGCCAGATCTACAGATCGATAATATGCTGCATCCACCCCACAGACGTGCAAGAATCGCTCTCAATCAAGGCAGCGTCGGAATTGAGGAAGAAGTTCGATGAGCTCGTCAGGTCGGCGGGTCTGGAATTCGAGTGGCGGACTGCGGACGGCGACCCCGCCAGCGCTGTCGTGAGCGCCGTCTCCACTGAGGGCGCAGACCTCGTCGTAGTCGGGAGTCTTGGCGAAGGCGGGATCAAGAGGCAGCTCCTGATGAGCGCTGCTGAGAAGATAGTCAGGGACGCACCGTGCGACGTTCTTGTCGTCAAGAGGGAACGGCCCGTCTTCTGACGGCAGTCCCGCCTCGGTTCTTTCTCTTAGTGCAAGCAAAAGTTATCTGTTTCCTCACTGATAATTGAGAGGGAAGCCTTATTGATGAGGAGGTCATGACTTGTCAGGGAAGGGATCGCAGCCCAGTTCGTATCCCCAGCGCCAGCAAGCGGCGTCGGGCTACAAGGGGAAGGCTCTAGACGTCATCACCGCGAGCGGCGTCCAAGTGGGTGACGCCTTGATCGCAAAGAACGAGAAGCTCTCTGTCTCAGGGATCCTGATGCCCAGGTCCGAGCTCGACGACGACAGGCACATCGTAATAAAGCTCAAGGACGGCTACAACCTCGGCATATCCGTTGAATCTCTGACGCTGCAGAGATTGCAGCCAGAGGAGCCGAGGCGCACAGCGCCAGCCGTGGAGGCGAAGTCGAAGCCAGGCCTCCCGAAGGTCGCGATAATAAGCACGGGGGGGACGATCGCGAGCAGGGTCGACTACAAGACCGGCGCGGTGAGCCCAGCCCTGACGGCGGGCGACCTCTACCAGTCTGTCCCGGAGTTGGGCGAGATCGCAGAGATAAGGACGGAGATCCTGTACAGCCTCCTCAGCGAGAACATCTCCCCCGAGAACTGGAAGTCGATGGCCCAGTCAGTCTACAGGCAGATCAAAGAAGGCGCCGACGGGGTCGTGATAACCCACGGCACAGACACCATGGGGTTCACGGCGGCCGCCCTCAGCTTCGCCCTCCAGGATCTCCCCGTCCCGGTCATCCTCGTGGGATCCCAGCGATCCTCTGACAGGCCGTCCTCGGACGCATACCTCAACCTTAAGGGCGCGGTCCTTGCAGCATCGAGAGCGCCCTTCGCCGAAGTCGGGGTCCTCATGCATAAGGGGATCTCCGACAACGGTCTCGTAATACACAGGGGCACCCGCGTGAGGAAGATGCACACGAGCAGGAGGGACGCCTTTAAATCAGTCAACTCGCCCCCGCTCGCCTACATGAATGACGGGCAGATCGAGGCACTCCAGCCGTTCAGGGCCCGCTCCGGCGGGAAGCTGCCTGCCCTCAAGGCTGACTTCGATCCGGACGTCGTCCTCATAAAGTCATTCCCAGGCATCCCCCCTGACATGTTCGATCCGCTCATCCACCGCGGCTTCCACGGGATAGTGCTCGAGGGGACAGGATTGGGGCACGTGCCCGAAAAGATATTCCACCAGATAAGGAGGGCAATACAGGCTGGGATCACGGTCGTCATGGCGTCGCAGTGCATCTACGGCAGGGTGAACATGAACGTCTACAGCACCGGGAGGGAGCTCCTGAGCATGGGCGTGATACCTGCCGGCGACATGCTCCCGGAGACTGCGCTCGTGAAGCTGATGTGGGTGCTCGGGCAGACGACTGACAAGCTCAGGATAAGGGAGCTCTTCTCCTCAGAGATCGCGGGGGAGCTCTCCCAGAGGAGCGCATACACGGAGGGTCGCGAATGAGCAGCCGGGTAGGCTCAAGCACAAACGCGCCTGGCATAAAGGTCGGGATCGAGATACACCAGCAGCTCGACACCGCATCAAAGCTCTTCTGCGCCTGCCCTACCGTACTTAGGGAGGATCCCCCCAATTACTCGGTTAAGAGGCGGCTGAAGCCAACGACGAGCGAGATGGGGGACGTCGACAGCGCAGCGCTCTTCGAATCTGTTAAGCAGAAGTCGTTCACATACGAGGCGTATGAGGACACGGTCTGCCTCGTAGAACTCGATGAGGAGCCGCCGCACGACATGAATGGCGAGGCAGTTCAGGTCGCGCTGACTGTGGCCCTGATGGCAAACATGACCCCGGTCGATGAGATCCACGTGATGAGGAAGATTGTCATTGACGGCTCTAACACAACCGGCTTCCAGAGGACAGCGAAGGTCGCCTTCGGCGGCTTCATAATGGATGGCAGCGAAAGGATCACGATCCAGTCGCTCTGCCTCGAGGAGGACGCTGCGAGGAAGGTCTCGGAGGAGAGGGAAGGCATCACCTACCGCCTAGACCGCCTCGGCATACCCCTTGTCGAGATCACCACGGGCCCCGACATGCATAGCGGCGAGCAGGCGGCGAGGGTCGCCCTCTCGATCGGGAGGCTCCTCAGGTCGACAGGCAAGGTCAAGTTCGGCCTCGGGGCGATACGCCAAGACCTAAACGTCTCGGTCGAGGGAGGCGCGCGCATAGAGGTGAAGGGCGTACAAGAGCTCGGGCTGATCCCTTCGGTGGTGGAGATGGAAGCTCAGAGGCAGATCGCCCTCCTCGAGATACGTGAGGAGCTAAGGAGGAGGGGCGTCTCAGAAGTCCGATCGGACCCCGCCGATCTGACCGCCACCTTCAGATCCACGTCCAGCAAGGTCCTCAGGAAAGCGATCGACGGCGGCGGGCGCGTCTTCGGGGCAAGGCTCGCAGGCTTCGCAGGGCTCCTCAAGAGGGAGCTCCAGCCTGGAAGGCGGCTCGGCACCGAGCTCTCCGACCGAGCGAAGACATACGCCGGCGTGGGGGGCATATTCCATTCAGACGAGCTCCCCGGCTACGGGATCACGGCTGGCGAGCTCGAGGCTGCGGCAAAAGCACTCAACGCTGGAGAGGGGGACGCCATCATACTCGTGGCGGCTCCGCTTGAAGCGTGCGAGGCAGCGATAAGGGCAGCTGTAGCAAGGGCAGCTGAGGCACTAGTCGGCGTCCCCAGCGAGGTCCGATCTGCCAACGCCGACGGCACTTCCCGATTCATGAGGCCGATGCCGGGCTCTGCGAGGATGTACCCCGAAACGGACGTCCCATCCATCGTTGTGAGCAGCGAGCGCCTCGAAGCCATAAGGGCCGCCCTCCCGGAGCCCCTTGACGCCAAGGCCGAGCGCTACGTCAGGGAATACGGCCTCAGCAGGGACCTCGCTTCGCTGATAGCGGATTCCCCGCACTCTCCGGCGTTCGAGAGACTGGTGAAGGAGGACTCGGTCCCTGCGCCATTCGTCGCTTCGACTTTCGAGTACACCTTCAAGATGCTAAAGAGGGAAGGGGCAGACGTCGACTCCCTCGACAAGGAGCAGATACGGGAGGTCTTGATCATGTCGAGCAGGGGCGCCTTGGCTAAGGAGGCCGTCCCAGAGGTCCTCCGTTGGCTCGCCTCCAACAAGGGCAAGGGCGTCACAGACGCGATCGCGTCCCTATCGCTCGCGGGAACCGACGAATCCCTCGTCAGGTCGGCCGTAGAGGCCGCCGTTTCAGAGAATATCGATCTGGTGATGAGGGAAGGCGAGAGGGCCGTCAGCCCGCTCATGGGCGACCTGATGAAGAAGTTCAGGGGGAAGGTCGACGGGAGGATGATCCACTCGCTCCTGAAAGAGGAGATCGCCCGCCGCCTGGCCACTAAGTAACCCTTTTTATCAGCAACTGCATAGAATTAATCTGCTTGGTGCCCTCTGTGTGCGGGATATTCGGTTGCCTCTGCGATGACGCCCCCCGTGTCTTGATCGAAGGCCTTAAGCGGCTCGAGTACAGGGGCTACGACTCCGTCGGGATCGCTCTGATCGGGAGTGGGGGAATCAAGGTAATAAAGGAGAAGGGCAGGATAGATGATTTCGCGGCTGGGCTCCCCAATTCCGCGCTGGCAGGGAAGGTCGGCCTTGGCCACACGCGATGGGCTACGCACGGTGCACCCTGCAGAGAGAACGCCCACCCGCACACCGACTGCTCAGGGAGGATCGCGGTCGTCCACAACGGGGTCATCGAGAACTTCATGGAATTAAAGGAAGGGCTGGTCAAAAGGGGTCACGTCTTTTCGTCTAGGACAGACACAGAGGTCATACCGCACCTCATGGAGGAGGGGATCCGGCAGGGTCTGGGGCTGAAGGAAGCTGCAGTGTCTGCATCCAGGAGGATCAAGGGATCGATGGCAGTCGCAGCGATCTCCGCCTCGGAGCCGGACCGGATCGTATGTATAAGGAGGGAGAGCCCGCTCATCATCGGCATCGGTTACAACGGCGTTTACTGCTCCTCTGACATCCCCGCACTGCTGCCTTATACGAACGAGGTAATCGTCGTCCCGGAGGAGACCGTGGTCGTCATGAGGCGCGACGGGATATCGATGGAAACCCTGGGCGGCTCGCCGCTCGAGCCGAAGCCGACGAAGATCGACTGGGACATGGGGATGGCTATGAAGGGGGGATACCCCCATTTCATGATGAAGGAGATCTCAGAGCAGCCCCTCGCGCTCAGCAACACCCTCAAGATCCAGAGGGCTTTCCTGGAGAGGGCCGCGGAGCTGATCGGCGGGAAGGCGTACCTAACCGGCTCGGGGACCTCATATCACGCCTGCCTCACAGCATCCTACCTCTTCTCGAAGATTGCAAAGGCAGACATAAGGGCAGTGCACTCATCGGAGTTCCAAGACGCGGTCGCCGACCTCAAAGGCAGCACGGTAATTGGGGTCTCGCAGTCCGGCGAGACCGCCGACACCCTCAGCGCGCTAAAATACGCCAAGATGATGGGCGCTAGGGTCGTCGGTATAACCAACACCCTCGGCTCTTCCATAACCACGTCCTCGGACATTTACATATGCACACAGAGCGGCCCGGAGATAGGTGTGGCAGCGACAAAGACTTTTCTGACCCAGCTCGCCGCCCTAGACCAGCTCGTCTTCGCGCACGCCCTCGCGAGGGGTGCGATCAGCAAGGAAGAGTATGCGGGAGCAACGGCTCAACTTGAGCGCCTCCCCGCAGCAGTACAGTCGGTGGTCGACAGGGTAGGCGACCTGAAGGGTGTTGCCATGAAATATTCGCGGCGCAAGGACGCTTACTTCCTGGCGCGAGGCATCAATGTGGCGACCGCCCTCGAAGGCGCCCTCAAGCTGAAAGAGATCAGCTACATGCACGCCGAGGGCTACCCGGCGGGCGAGTCAAAGCACGGGCCTATATCGCTAGTCGAGGAAGGCTTCCTCTGCGTCTTCGTGGCCCCAAGCGACAGCGCGCGGGGGAGGGTGATCGGCAACATGATGGAGATGAAGGCTCGAGGGGCAGAGATCTTCTCGATAATAACAAATGGGGATCGTGAGCTGATCGCGATCTCTGACGAGTACTTCGAAGTGCCTGAAGTGCCGGAGTACGCATACCCGATCGTCTGCACGATACCGCTCCAGGCCTTCGCATACTTCGTCGCAGTTGCGAGGGGATACGATCCCGACAGGCCGCGCAACCTCGCAAAGTCAGTCACGGTGTTGTAGGCGATCCGAGATGCCCGAGCCATCGTGGGACGAGATCGTCGAACAGAAAGTCATGGAATCGCTCTCGAAAGCCGCTGGGCACGCCTCCAAAGCATCCGACATCCTCTCGCTGGGCGGAACGCCGACCGACCTCTACAAGCCAATGCTCCTCTGCAGGCTTGAAGTCCAGTACTCGCTCGCTGCCCTCCAGCTTGGGAAACCGGCTCAGCCTAGGGTCATCCCAAAGCGGGGCAAGATCGATCTGGAAGCAGGCATGATAAAAGTAGCCCAAGGGATCAGCGACGCCTCCCGCTCCGTCAGGGGAGGGGATCGAGAAGAGGCGGTACGCCTCCTGATCGCGGCTGACGCCCACCTCGCCAAGCTCATAATGCACCTCAGGAGCCCCGCCGGCAGGGGAGCTTCTGGATTGTCCCAAGGCGGCGGAGGCAAAGGATCAGTCGAATGACTATAGAGTGGCCAGCCGACAAATGCGAGCTCCGCTGTATCTGCGCTGGCTGATCATGCATGTCCAACAGGCAATCAGGCCTTCCCGATCTCGCCCCTCCGGTCTATGGTCTCAAGCGTCCCGGGCCCTGTCCCAATCACCGTCACTGGCACGCCCAGGTTCCGCTCAATGCCTTCTACAAACTCTTTCGCCGCCTTCGAGAGCATGCCGTAAGACGTGGCGCCCCTGCATTCTGGAAATACTGCGTCGAGCTTCGTTAGGGCAATCTGGGTCCCCGAGTTGATCCTGAGGGCCCGCTCTGCAAGCCCGAAGTTGAAGGGCGCCGCCCTCCTCTTCCTCTTGGTCACTGTCGCGATCTCCAGCCAGCCCCTCCTCGCCGCCTCCTCCTCGCTGAGCTCCCCCTCGAGCGGCCCGCCACCGACCCTCGTGACATATGACTTGAAGACGACGACTATCTCGTCGACGTCCTTCGGGCCGATCCCTACCTCGCTGCAGACCGCAGAGGCTGAGACGTCCCTGCTCGTCACGTAAGGGGGGTTGCCGTGGAAGAGCGAGAGGTAAAGCCCCTGCGTGCCCTCGAGGAGCACCTTGCCCCCCTTCTTGATAGCGTCATGGACCTCCCTCTCGACATCGGTCAAGAACGGCTTGAGCTCATCGAAGTCCTTGGCAAGCCTGAGCTGCCTGTTGACCCTGTCGAGCGTTGCCGCGCCGACCCCAGAGCCCGTAGAGCCGACCTTCTTCATCAAGAACTCGTCGCTCCTCTCCTTCTGGATGTGGTCAGGCAGTATAATGCCGCTGTTGAAGTCCACCCCGATCCTCCCCCTAGCCCCAGTCATCTCGATCTCCCTCATCAGCGATTCCACGCTGTAGAGCGCGCCTGCGCCCACTAGAAGCCGCGTGGACGCATTGACGAACGCGCAGGGGACTATCCTGAGCTTTATCTCCTTCCCGTCGTGGACCAGCGTATGCCCGGCGTTTATAGATCCGGTTCTAACGGCGATCCTGTAGTTGTCCTTGTATCCAAGATAAGCGGCTATCTTCCCTCTGGGGGGCGCCCGCTGGGCGGGTGCCTTTCCCCTCGTCTCCAAAGAAGCCGCCAACCAGCACAGTGGCTCCCATAATCTCACCGAGCTTACTCGGGACAGATCTGTATAAAAGCTTTAACCGGTCGCCTCATAGTCAATGCTGCGTTCAGAAAAACTATATAGTAAGATCGGTGTAGAGAGACCTTGGCAAGCATTGCGGGGCCAGAAGGTGCTACATTGGAGATATTCGGCATAAGGACGCCACTCATTAAGGTGGGGGACAACCTCCCCGCGGTGATCAGGAAGGGGCTCACGGACGCGCGACTAGCCCTTGAAGACGGTGACATTATAGTCATCTCAGCGAAAGCGATTGGCACGGCTGAAGGCAGAGTAATCAGGCTTTCTGACGTCGTCCCATCTCCCCGAGCGGTCCGCCTCGCCGAGATGTACGACCTCGAACCTGCGTTTGCCGAGGTGGTGATCAGCGAGTCAGACGAGATCCTCGGCGGAGTGAAGATGGCGCTGACCACAATAAAGCGGGGGGTGCTCATAGCCAACGGCGGCGCTGACCAGTCGAACTCGCCACCAGGGACAGTGACCTTGTGGCCTGAGGACCCTCAGGCCTCAGCTGAATCGATACGCGCTGCCTTCTTGGAAGGGAAATCCCGCTTGGGGGTCCTCGTCACTGACAGCCGGACGCTGCCGCTGAGGATGGGGAACAGCGCCGTCGCGATAGGCATATCCGGCTTCAGGGCAATCGAAGACCTCAGAGGGAAGCCAGACCTTTTCGGGCGCCCTATGCGTATTAAGCGCCTTGCTGTGGCAGACAACATCGCATCAGCTGCCCAGCTCGTGATGGGGGAGACCTCAGAATCGACGCCCGTCGCGCTCGT
>JANHAI010000027.1 GCA_024464205.1 Candidatus Methanomethylicia archaeon | reverse complement strand
ATCCCAATTTTGCAATATCGAAGGCGACCTGCTGGGTTCCCCAAACGAAAGCCCATATGAGGACCGCTACGCCAGCCGTTATCATTATTAACCCTTGGAATACGTCGGTCCACCCGACGCTCCAAATACCTGCAATAATGGACCAGAGGAGCGCAACGACTACAGCTATTAATACTGCCGATGTAAAAGGGACCGCCCCCCCGCTCGCCCCCTCCGCTGCAAATGCGACCCCTATTATCTGTGAAGTAGAGTACGGTATCAGCGCGACCAGCGAGATGAGCGTCACGACAGCCCCCACAGACCTGCTCCCATACCTCTCGCTCATCACCTCGGCGGGAGATATGAACCCGAATTTCTTGTGGAGCGACCAGTATTTGGGGGCTATATAATAGAGAAGGAAGAGGGTACCCATGAAATATACGAGTTCAAAGCCCAATGTACCTACGCCTGATGCATAGCTGAGCCCGACCAATCCTATGAACATGAATGCGCTGTATGTCGTGGCAGCATAGGAGAATGAGGCCAAAACAGTCCCGAACCGCCCCCCAGCTGTATAGAAGTCCTTTGCCTCCTTCTTGAGAAACCTTTTTGATGCCCACGCAATCGTAGTCCCTGCTGCAATGAAAATCGCGATCGCAAGGTAAGTCGAGAAAGAATCCATCTAAAGCCTCCTTAGAAAGAGAAATGCGATTACGAAGTAGGCAGCAGCTGTCAGGGTCCAAAAGGCAAAGGTCTCAATTCCTACCCTCCCGCTCAGCCACGTATAGGGGACTATATACATCATTACCACAAAGATTATCGATATGATGAAAAAGGTCTTTTTCATAATCCCCGCCTTTCCAATTCACAACGGCGTCCGCTTTTTTAAATATTTGGTTCATGAAATGGCTATTCAGCAATATGTCGACAGTCTGGTCACTCAAAAGGCATATAATCTGACCATGGTGCTTATTAATTATGAATAGCGGCCCTGTAAAATCGCCACTTGGTGTTTTGCTTCTAGCTTTAGTCACGTTCATTTCTTTCTTTTTCCTAGGCCTATTTACGCTGCCATTCATAATCATAATAGCGACTGTGGTTGCTGCCCTTTCATATTACAGGCCTGTATGGGTCGTCGTCTTCCTCTCAGCCGTCCTCTTTTTCCCTATTTTCCAATTGATATCGTCAACGATGATCCCCTCTTATAATCTGTATTACATTTACCTGCTACTGGCAGTACTCGTCGTGACCGTCTTCATGCTCAATGTAATTGACTGGCTGCCTACTGCGACTGGGGTTCTATTGGGGCTGCTTGTGCCTTCGTCTTTTGGCGTTTTTTTCGTTCTGCCCATCATCGCTATGATGGCTGTCTACAAAGGAATCAAGGCAGGGGTCATAACAGCATCAACACTGTCGCTATTTGGGATCTTCTTCATGTGGGCGCCGCAATTGGGCTTAACTTTCACGTCGCTCTCGCAATACTCAGTCTTTTTCCCTGATACCGCCTATCTGTCATCGCTTTACTTCCCCTCCGCAATGTTCAGCATCTTCCTTGGTCCCGATTGGCGCTCACTAATACAACAATCATACGCTGTTTCGATCTTCACATTGACCCCGATCTATTTCATAGCTGTCTCGTCGATTGTCTTGGTGCTTGGGCACTACTTGGCAGGGGTCTTCAGAAGGGCTCGACTGAACTCCCCCCTCTGCAAAGCGATCTCCACATCCTTGGCGTCTTTCCTGGGGGGAACTCTCCTTTTCGGGACAGCAGACCTGCTCCTTGCTTCATTGGCTGCTCCATTCTCACTCGTTGTAGTATTGACAATCACGCGCCCCCTCTTCCTCCAAAACCCGCGCATTTCCGGTTCTGGCCTGAGAGAGCTGCTGTCGAGGCCTGCAATAATGAGAGGAATCAATTTTGAGAAGGAAGAGGGCTTCATGGTGGAGGCAAAGCCCTCGAAATCAGTACGGATGATGGACTGCTGGGACAGAATCAGGGGGATCGATGACATAAAGGGAGAGCTGATCAAGGCCCTTGCTTTCCCAATGAAATACAGGAATGAGGCTGAAAAATTTGGGGTCAGACCGGCAAAGGGCATACTTCTCTTTGGTCCGCCAGGCACCGGGAAGACCACTATACTGCGTGGCCTGGCTTCGAAAATGGGTGTTAAGTACATTGAAATCAACCTCTCTGAGGTTCTCTCGAAATGGTACGGCGAGAGCGAGCGCCGGATAGCCGATGTCTTTGAGGACGCTCGGCGGAGCGCACCCTGCATATTGGCGATTAATGACATCGACAGCATAGGCAAAGAAAGAACTGCCTACACCCACGATGATGTTACGCCAAGGGTGCTGAATGTCATGCTCCAGGAGATGGACGCTACCATTCAGGGCGAGAGCGATACAATTGTTGTCGCAACTACAAACAAGCCACAGCTCCTCGACAAGGCACTCATCCGCCCAGGAAGGTTCGACAAGATCTTCTACATACCGCCACCAGACGAAGGGGCGAGGGCCGAGATCTTCAGGTGCTACCTCAAGGGGAAGGCGGCGATTGTTGACGGCATTGACTACGGGGCCCTCGCAAGGGCATCCGAGCGGTTCTCTGGCGCCGATATAGAAGCGGTCGTCAACAAAGTCCTTTCGGGCGCCTTCTATAAGGAGATCAGTACCAGAAAAGAAACAAAAATAACTCAGGAGATGCTCGAAGAAGCAATCAAATCAACGCGACCATCTATCGACTTCGGGATGCTCGAGGAATACGAACAGTTTAGGGCTGAATTCCAGCGTGACAGGAAGATCACAACAGGGTGGGAGGCAGGGATAGGCTTCGTTTCTTTTGACGACATAGGCGGCCTCGACGCAGCGAAAGCTGAGCTGCGCGAGTCGATCGAATTGCCACTCCGCAGGCCTGATCTGATCGAAAAGCTCAGGGTCAAGCCTGTCAAGGGCATCCTTCTTTACGGTCCGCCTGGAAACGGAAAAACGCTGCTGGCGAGGGCAGTAGCGAGCGAGGTTAATGCCAACTTCTTCGTCATCAGCGGAGCAGAAATCGTGAAGGGGGGCGCTGACCAGGCAACGTCAAGGATCAAGGAGATCTTCAACCTGGCAAAAGACAACTCCCCCGCAATAATATTCATTGACGAAGTTGATCAGGTGGCTCCAGACCGCGCTGATCTTAACAACAAGGCATTCGTCCCCGTCACTACGCAACTCCTCTCAGAAATAGATGGCATTAAGGAACTCAAGGGCGTCATCGTTTTGGCGGCGACCAACAGGCAAGGCAGCATTGACAGCGCCCTTCTCAGGGCCGGAAGAATCGAGAAGCACATATTCATACCGCCCCCTGACCAAAAAGCTCGTGAAGAGATATTGTCGATCTACCTCAGGGAGTCCAACGTTAGCAAAGACGTCATCATAAATGAAATTGCCAAGCTCACCGAAGGTTACTCCGCTGCGGACCTGCAGGAGCTTGTCAATGAGGCAAAGAAAAATGTCATACGCAGCACTCTCCGAGGAGAAGCGAGGGACTGGATCGAGATGGAGGACTTCCGAGTTGCCCTCAAAAAGAAGGGAACGCATCCTACCCCGCCGCAAACCAGCATTTAGGCAAGAGACCCCCTCTTTATTCTGTAGACCTCGTCAGCAACCTTGATCAGCTCAGGATCATGCGTCGAGAGGACTATCGTCTTGCCCGCCTCGCGCAGCTCCATGAATATTCGGTAAATTATTCGCGAGGTCTCCTCGTCGACAAAGACCGTTGGTTCGTCAGCGAATATGTATTTGGGCTCCCTAATTAAAGCCCTGACGAACGCTGCCCTCTGCTGTTCCCCCCCTGAGAGCTGCTCCACCAGGTGGGTCGCCCTGTCGTAAATGCCAAGTTTTTTCAGCCAGCTATAAGCCCTTTCTTCGTATTCCTTTGGGTCAGCATCGAATGCGTACAATGGCAACAATATATTCTCAATCGTGGTGTATTGGGGGAGGAGATTGATGTGCTGGAAGATGAACCCAAAGTTCATCCTCCTGAAGTTCGTCTTGAAGTTGTCCGAACCTGAAAGCAGATTGTCGCCATCATACAGTATCTCGCCAGACGTGGGCGTGAGAATCAGGCTCATCATGCTCAGCAAGGTCGTTTTCCCGCAGCCGCTTGGCCCCGTGAGGGCAACAATGGACTTGTCTTTTATCTTCAGGCTGATGTCTGAGACCGCGACCGTCTCGTTGAACTTGCCGCGGTTGAAGATCTTTGTCAGGTTCCTTACCTCTATCATGCTGCAGCCCTCCTCATGGCGAGCTCTGGGTCCGTTATTGCATTTAGCCATGCTGGCACCACCGTGGTTATCAATAGCGGAACCACAGTAACTGCATAGATAGAGAATACTGATGTCGCGCTCACCAATACCGGGAGGTGGAACTCCTTCGGCAGAAATGCCCAGCCGAGCAATATGTCCACCAGAGCTGGCGCATTGAAGTACGCAGCATAGACGAAACCTATGATCATACCCAATGAACTTGCAAAGAAACCGAGAACAGCGCTCTCCACAAGCCTCACCTCGATTATATCGAGCGTGGAGAAGCCAAAGGTCTTCAGAAGGCCGACCTCGAACTTCGACTCATGCCCCACGACTATTGCCTGGCTGAATGCAATCAGAGCAATAGCCACAAGCAATATGGTCCAAAGCGTTGTGAATATCCCTCCCCTGGCTCCGTATGCTGCCCTGTATCCTCTCAGAAGTAGATCTTGGTCCAAAATTCTGACATTGGGCATGGAAGTCATCTTTGCCGCCACATTATTTGGAATTTGATCTGGCTCCACATAGACGCAAAGGTCTGTGACCATCCCTTCAGGCATCTTGAAGAAGTCGTTTGCGTCGCTTAGGCACATGACGATCATGTCCGCTGTGTAGATTGAAGACTCATCTGAGAATACTCCTACGACATGGAATTTGTTCGCGTCAACAGATTCGCTAAGGAGTATCATGTCATCGCCGACTTTCACTTTTAGCATGCCTGCGATCAACTTACCCACTACCACGTTCCCCGTCCCATCATCCTCTGGCATCAGGAATCGCCCGCTTTCCAGGCTGGTAATCACGCCTCGGGAATAATCGAGGCCTGTCGGATCCAAGCCTACCACAACGTAGGTATTGCTGCCTATGCCCGCATACCCCCATGTCCTCTTCAGTACCCTATCGACCCCCTCGACTTTGGCTATGTCATCTATGTATGCTGTGCTTATCGGCTCGGCCCTTCCTGCCTTGATGTATTGGATTGTAAGATCGGGGGAGGAGTCGACACTCAACTCTGCCTCCCTCTCGAGCCCGTCCTTTGTGAAGAGGACAGCTGATATCATCGTGGTTGCAATAAGGAATGTTATCAGTATCACCGCAGTCCTCATCCTGTACCTCCGGAGACAGTCAAACGAATAATTCAAAAGGTTCCTGTGTTTTTTCATCATTTTTAGCCCTTCCTCATCGTCATATTAAACCCTGGGACACTCTCCCGGTAAAATCCAAGCCTCATCGGCGTGTCTATGAAGCTTGAAGATACGACGTAGTCGTGCCCTCCAGGAACGTCATAAAGGGATCTAACGAATATCTCCAACAGGGGGTTCCTTGTGCCCTCATAGTTTGTCCCTACGGCTATGCTAGGAAGACCAATTGTTTCTCTCAATGCGCTGTCGTATGTCCGATTCCCCCATCCCATCTCGCTGTAGGCGCATAATGCCATCAATGACGCTGTGAACACAAGCGCCAATATCGGTAAAACTATGATCCTCTTCATGCCAAATCACTTTGTTGGTATTATTATCAAGTACCTGAACAACCCCTCGAATCCATATGATGATATCTCAACAACGTTGTCGGGGCCCGCTTGGACAAGTGTTACGAAGCAGCAGGAGGCTATCGATGTATTGACGACCAGCGTGGTCTCGATCCTAGTCTGGCCGAGCGGTATGCCGTTGAACCTGATGTCAATGTCGCCTATCGTGTCTATCCTCAATGGCTGGACGCCCAATATCATTATTGACTGCCCTCCGGCCCCCACATAGCCAAATATGTCTCTCACTTTCGTCCCGTTTTCGATGGTGAAGTTCCCAGAGACATACGTGTTTGGGTCTATCCACCCTTTGGGCAGCTCTTGCTGCTGGAAGGGACTAAAGTAAGGGTGTGCTGATATGAACATCGCCAACATGCCAGTAAAGCCAGCAGTGGCAACTATTAGTACCAAAAGCATGACCCTGAAAGGTTGTGAGATAAGTCTCATTTTGCATCTCATGTAATAGATAGGCGCGAACATAAATAAACTTTGTATCGCCTCTCTTATTGTAAGAATTCAATTCCATTATCTTTAATTTGGAACTTTACCTTTACAATAGTGGTGGTATTAATGAACACGAAATACATCATACCCTTAACCTTCGTCGTCGTTGCTATAGTGGTATTGGGCGCAGGAGGTTACCTGTATTACCAGTACTACGGGACGCCGAGGTGTGAGGCATGCGGAATGATAATAACTCCAGAGATGGAGGCCAACATCAAGTTGGTCGATGTAGATACGAACCAGAGGATCTGGACCTGCTGCGCTGGCTGCATGTTGAGGTCGGTTGCAGCCCATCCGAATGTCCATATAGAAATCATGGACAGCTGGTATGGATCCGCTGCGCCTAAAACAGTGATAGAGATAAGGAACTCCACAGTCGTCAGTGTAACCCCTGAGAGCGCAAGGTTGCTTTTAGGCGTTAAGATAGTACAGGGCTGCGCCAATAACCGATGGGCAATCAATGAAACATCCGCCCAACTCCTGCTCCAGAACGGCTACAACCCGTCAAACCCGCTAACGGTCTTCAAGAACACCCTTCCCAATGGCACCCCTGTAGTCACTGTTTCAGCCGCCCTGCCAGGCCTTATCCAGACTGGAATACAGTATGTGCCGCCATCAAACATGTTCCTTGGGAGTATGGTAATAGTTGGGGTAGTTGTCCTGCTATTGAGTGTCGTAGCATGGAGAAAGCTATTAAGACCAGTTGCTACTAAGCCCCAAGTGGGAGGTCAGTGAAATGATCTGGACCGCGCTCACAACAGTAATGCTAGTGTTGGGGCTGTTCGGTCTAGCCTTAACTTTCTATGCCGCGACAAAGGCATTAGGGATAACCAAAAAAATCGCAAAAGCTAGCATGGAGGAAAAGTATAGCCTCGAGAAAGATTATTACCTCCTCTCTACCGTCGTTTGGGTCATTTTGCTGTCCAGGATCGTTGCAAGCGGGATGTTCTGGGTCACAAACGAGAGCCTGATCCCCCTGATACCTGGCGCCATGTGCCAATTCGGCGTGAGCCAGGCCGGCAGCCCTTATTCATGGATCGACACCGGGCTAAAGCTCTTCGTACTCTTCGCATATGGGATATGGCTCAGCCTCGACCTGATCAATAGGCGCGTAAAGGGGGCCCCGCTTCTATCCACCCTCTCCAAAATTTTCCTTGTCCTGCTACCATTGCTGCTTCTTGACACGATACTGGACGTCGCATTCTACTACACCGTCACGCCAGTAGTAGTGCCTTGCTGCAGGACGGTTTTTACAGCAGAATCTCCTATCCCTTGCCCCTACTGTTTCGTTTTCCATGATGCGCCAATGTTCCTCGTCGTTATTGTGAGCTACGGTCTGTCGATAGCGTTAGTGCTCTGGAGCTTGGCTGTGAGGCATTACTCCTTAAAGAACAAAGAATTGGAGGGCGTTGGAATGGATGCGATTCGAAAGCTCGTCCTCCTGGCGCTCGGCTTCGCCATATTGGGGACGATAGCAGTGATTCCTGCAATACTTCAGGTGTTAGGCGCGCCAGCTTTCGTGCATTGAGGTGGTAAGATGCTGCCAAGACGGACCTTCATAATCCTTGTCCTCTTAGCAGTGGCTGTAGTGGCATCAGTATCGGCCTACAGCTTTTTGAGGTCCCAGGAATCCGCAATAACCATCGAACCATCGATGAATATAACCCATTACGAACTCAATAGGAAGACTTCTGAGCTTGTAAGCGTAAACATTACGAACTTTTCGAACTCTTCCGCAACGCTTGTCAGTGCAAAGATGGTTAAGATCCAGTCTGGAATCGCAGTCTCCTCATCGACCTTCCAAAGTCCTTTTTCTTTGGTTGCAAATTCGACCATTAGGGTACCACTTAATTTCAAACTCGATCCCGAGGGAGCAGACTATTTCATTTACATCTACACTTCAAAGGGGACTGCAATAAAGGGATCCATATCGTATCCTTGAACTTAATTGACTCTAGTGAAGCAGCTCTAAGTGATTCTCGAGCTTCCCTTCCAGGTAATCCTTCAGCGCCTCTTCTATGTCCTCCTCTTCTGTGATTATTGGCGATATTCCTTTGAGCATGAGGGACTTGAATGCTCCCATGCCCATCCCGCCGCTGATAATGGCGCTACAACCTTCCAACGGCTCGCTCATCTTCTCATGTCTTTCATCGTTTCCTAAATGCACTTTTTCTTCCAAAAGATCATGCCCTTTTTCCGAGTGCGATTGGCACCCGCTCTTCGAGACAACTTCTTTTTTGATTTTGCCCTCTTTATCATAATCGACGATCAGAAAATATCTGGCCCTTCCAAAGTGCCTGCAGATGCTCTTCCCATCATCAGTAACAAATGCAACCCTCACTTTGCTCAACTCCATTATGAGATATATCACGGATATTCAATTAACTATTTATAAGTTTTGTGATAAATCTCAATTCATGCCTGGCGGATATTGCTGTCGTTGTAGGAGAGGCTATGTCGGGAGGAACCCGAAGCCGGTCAGCGTCTCCAGAACGCCTCTTGCAGAAGCTATGGTCCCACTGCCGGAGGAAAGAGGAAACCCAATACAGCTCGATCTTGCGGAATTCGAAGCATTGAGGCTCGTCGAGCTTGAGAAGATGACTTACGATGAGGCAGGAATCGAGATGGGCGTCTCTCGCAATACCATATGGCGGTTAGTCGAGTGCGGAAAGGAGAAGCTGATCTCAGCCTTCCTTGAAGGCAGGAAGATTGAATTGCATAAGGCATGATGTAACCTAGACAGTCTTTATGATTGCGCCATCAAGGCTATCTATCCTGACTTTCTTAATTGACTTGAGTGCTTTCCCACCAATAATTTCCACGATCCTGCCTTTCTCGGCAACAAGGTAGACCTGCTCTGCGAGGCAAGTGCCGATTTTCACCCCGTTGACCACTATCGCGTCCCCGGGTATGGCATATTGAATCTGTCTCAATTCGCGCTCCCCGATATTTGTCGTTTTCTTAAGGCTAATGCTTGGTCTCACGATCGGCATCATCAGCTCCTCTTTCAGGAAATCTGCGAGTGCGCTTCCAGTCTCGTTCCATACCAAAATGGCGCCGTCCGCCTCCCCCAACCTCTCGACATGCAAAAGGGGTAGCGACGTCAGGTTTCGCAATACCGACGTCCTTGCAAGTGCCTGCGCGATGTACATTATCCCGCTCTTCCCACTCCTTCCATAGTTGATGATAATCAGAGCATCGGTATCATCAAGCGCCGCCTCATCTAGGATCCGGCTTATTGGCTTCTGTG
>JANHAI010000026.1 GCA_024464205.1 Candidatus Methanomethylicia archaeon | reverse complement strand
CCTCAGTTGGTGTCTTCAGAATTAAACTTCTTGAGAATTACGCGGGTGTTCGTCGAGGTCACTCCCTTTATCACCCTTATGTTCTCCAGGACCTCGTTCATCTGGCTGATCGAATCCACTTGAATGTGGGCCTCGATGTCAAAGTCGCCGCTTATCTCAATCACCCTCTCTACCCCCTTTATCCAGAGGATCCTCCTCGCGACAGCCGTTGTATAGACGTTGGATTCGCACTTAACGAGGACGAGCGCCTCAATCTTCTTGGGTATCTGGACCTCAAGCCTTTTGCCCGTTGCCCTCTCTGCTAGCTCCAAAAGATCCGTGTCCCTGTAGCTCCTGATCTCTGGCTTCTCTTTTATCGCTGAAAGAACTGCATCGAGTTCAGAATCTGAAAGCGCTATCCCTAGCCGCTTTAGCCGATCCTCAACTGCAACCCTTCCAGAGTATTTGCTTATCACTATCTCCCTCTGCCTCCCGACGAGACCTGGGGCGAATGCCTCGTAAGTTTCAGGGTCGAAGATGACGGCAGCTGCATGGACACCTCCCTTGTGCGAGAACGCGTTCTCCCCGACTATTGGCTGGTTTGGCGGCACAGGTATGCCGCTGTACTTTTCGAGCAGAAGGGAGAGCTGGGGCAGCTTCGATAGGTCCACAGTCTCAACGTTGTGAAGCACCTTCATGGCAACCGCAAAAGGCTCTATCGGCGTGATGCCTGCCCTCTCGCCAAGCCCGTTGACTGTAGTATGGACCGCTGTAGCTCCGCCCTCGACAGCCGCCAGGGCATTGGCGACAGCGAAGCCAAGGTCGTTGTGACAGTGCGCGTCCAGCTCTGCATTGAGGTCCCTTGAGAGGTCAGAGAACAACCTTTTCATCCTCTCTGGGGTCATTGACCCGACCGTGTCGGGGATGCTGAGCCTGTCCGCCCCCGCCTCAACCGCGGCCCTGCATATCCTCACGACGTACCCATAATCCGCCCTTGTCGCATCCTCAGCCGTAAACCGCACCCTTAGCCCATGGTCTTTTGCATGCTGAATGGCATTTACTGCGGCATCTATCGCCATCTCAGGCGTCATCCTCATTGACTTGAGCTTCTTCTCCGTGACGCCTATGAAGATTGCCGCCCTGTCCACATCACAGCTTATTACGGCATCAACATCAGAGATGAGGGCGCGGCTGTGCGCCAGCACTTCGGCGTTGAGCCTCTCACTCGCTATCCTCTTTATGGCGTAAGCAACATCCTTCGACACTGCAGGGTGGCCAGCCTCGATCATGTGGAACTTTGCCTCATCCAGCCGCCTTGCGATCTCCACCTTTTCGTCAACGCTGAACGAGACGCCCGGTGTCTGTTCACCCTCTCTGAGCGTAGTGTCCAATATTTTTACCATATGCATAGGCGCTCCTCCGCTAGCTAACATTCGCAATCTATATAAAGTTTTTCGTAATATTTAATGCTCTTTATGCTCTTTTTTTCCAATTTATATTCGAAAAATATAGTCTTAGGTTCGTAATCGGTCGAGCAAGATCGACCTTCGACGCCACGCCAAAAGATTACGAATGGTTATTAACTGCATGGCGCCATTCATATACCGGGGGCACGCCTGTGTCAGAGATACCTGTGATTGGCAATATAGAGGGGATTACAAGCACCGACAGGTTTTCCATAACTATCTCTGATGAAAGAGTCGGCAAGAACGATTATCTTGAAGTCAACCATGAAGGGAAGAGATACCTGGTCATGATCAAAGAAGTAAAGAGGGTGGGCGAGAAATCAACAGGCTTATGCATCGTGATCGGGGCGTCCCCGAAGACGCCTTTCAAGCCTGGGGCCGAGGTGGTAATCGCATCGGATGAGGTGATCCGGAAGAATCTTGGCCTGGAAACAAGTGAGGCGGCGGGTATTTATGTCGGCAAACTCGGGAATTCCGATGTCGACATCTGGCTTGCTGTCAGCAAACTGACGAGGATCTTCATAGTCGGCAAGCCAGGCTCAGGGAAATCTTACAGCATGGGCGTCATTGCTGAGGAGCTTATCAAGAAAGGGATACCCCTGATAATAGTGGATGCACATGGTGAATACTCCAGCTTGAAGGTCCCAGCATCATCAAAGCCGGACGCTTTCCACGTTACCCCCAGGGGATATGCCGAAAACATACTCGAGTTTGCGGCATCCGAGTTCAACCAGGGCGCAGACATAGACATCTCAGCGCTGGATGAAGCGCGCCCAGAGGATCTAGTTGCGCAGATGCAGTGCACAATAATCAACTTGCGCGGCCTTGATATCGCAACGCAGTATAAGCATGTATCCAAGCTCCTCTCCAAGCTGCTCGAGGCAGTCATGACGATGCGGATCCCGCCGTTTTTCCTGGCCCTCGATGAGGCGCACCTTTTTGCGGGGCGAACCAAACAGGAAGACAGAAACGCCAAATTGACACTGGAGGCGGTCAGGCGGTTCTCCCAGGAAGGCAGGAAATTCGGGGCCAACATGATCGTCCTGACCCAACGCCCGCAGCTCTTAGACATGACCGTGAGGAGCCTCTCTGCCACTTGGTTCATACACAAGTTAACTGACCCCAATGATGTGCGCATAGCCATTGAAAGCGGCGGCCTCGATAGAGAATGGGAATCCGAGATTACGTGGCTTGAGCCCGGACAGGCAATCATCACTGGCGATGTGATAGAAAAGGTGCCGTTGATAGTGAAAGTGAGACCGCGCGAGACGAGGCACGGGGCGCCTGGCTTCAACCCAATGGATTACGTCTCGCCAAAGGAGCGCGAAAGGATGAAGCGGCGAATGGCTGATCTGAAGCAGAAGCTCCTCAAGCTTCAGCCTGCCCCAGACTCGCCCCCTCCCATCCCAAACACGCTTCCGGCACTATATTTGCCCATATTGGTGGATGAGAGCGCCATAATCAATGATCTCAAAGAGAACAAGTCCATAGATGCGATCGAGCTACTCAAATCAAGCCTCACATACATGCCGTCGCTCTTCTGCGATGTATCTATCAACTCAGTAAGGAAGAGCCCTCCGCTGGCTTTCAAGGACAGATTCATGCGCCTCATACCTGCTGGAGCCTCCGCAATGGCCATCGACTGGCGGCAGGAATCAGCATACGGGCTTGAGCCCAGCGACATAATCAAGAATCCCCCGTCACCGTCAGCAAGCAGGAGCGGCACTTACGAAGCGATCTCATCCTCTATAAGCGACGCGTCATCAATCGAGGATACCAAAGGGAGGCTAAAGTCTTACGCCGCCTCAAAAGCCACCCAGGCAATATTCATGAACAGCTCGCTCGGCGAGCATTCGAAGCCGGGGGAGTCTGCTGAGAATTTCAGGCGGAGGCTTAAGGAAATCGCAGATGGAAAACTGGCGGCAAGGGCTGCTGAGATCAGATCCTCCTACGAATCGCGCCTTAAGGAGGTGAGCTCAAAAATAAAGATGAGCAAAGATGAGCTCGAAGGGATTGAGAACCTCCGAAGGCAGATAGAGGCCGAGCTAAAGGCGATTGAGAAGGAGAAAGCGGCAGCTGAGAGGCAGGGCAGATCCACCCTCAAGCTATCCAACCAGATACAGACGAGGCAATCGCGTCTCACCCGGCTTGAGGGCAGGATCACTGAGCTGAAAGACAAGATAATCGCTCTGAGGAAAGACGAGGTAGCCCTAAACAATTCCATGAAGAAAGATCTAGAGGCGGCAAGCCGCGAGATGGAGTCCCTGATCGATGCTCCCCTACAAACGATAACATTTCAGCCAAAAACAAGTGAGATTGAGATCGACGCCCTACAGCTGATATGGGTGCCAGTATTCGAAGCGTCCTTCCGTGCCTTTTTCCAGGGATCAACGAGGGACTACAGCTTCAGTTGGAACGGCGTGACTGGCGTGGGGTCTCTTGGGTCCTGCTCGAAATGCGGCATATCAGTCGAAAGCCGCAATGGAAAAATTTTCTGCTGTACCTGTGGGAAAATCTATTGCGACGAACACCTGGAGACGTGCAAAACGTGCGGCAGGTACATGTGCGAGGACCATGCATGGCGGTGCCCGAACTGCGGCAATTTCTTCTGCATTGATGAGAAACTCAAATCCTGCGCAGAGTGCGGGAAGCTGATGTGCAGCGAGTGCGCTGTGAGCTGCGAACTTTGTGACGGCAAGGCGTATTGCAGCGAACACGTAAAGACCTGCGAGACTTGTGGCAAGAAATACTGTGCGGAACACTACAGCAGCCACATGGCTAAGTGCGCAAAGTGCAACAAAGAGACTTGCATCATAGAGCAGAAGAAGTGCTCCATTTGCGGCAATATCTTCTGCAAGGAACACGTGTTTAAATGCAAGGCTTGCGGCGAGACCGTATGCGAAAAGGATTCCTGGGGCTGCGATATCTGCGGAGAGCGATTCTGCGACAACGAGCCACAATCAGCATGCAAGGTCTGCAAAAAAACGCTATGCCGAGGTTGCACAGAGATATGCGCAGTCTGTGGGGTGCACCTCTGCAAGGATCATGCTATTGCGTGCGCTGGCTGCGGCAAGCTGGTCTGTTCCGATTGCCTCATCGAGAAGAGGCGCCTAGGTCTATTCAAAAAGATGATTTGCAAGGAATGCGCAGCCAAATAATCTCCCAGTGCGAATCAGACCGGCATTTCCTTTATTTCGACAGAGACCGCTGATCTATTCGAGAGTATCTTTTCCTTTATTTCCTGGATTGATAGCTTCACTTCCGAAACGTCCGCTATCACTACCCACTCTGCGACGTCACCCTTTTTCAGCGTCCGGGAGCTCGACATCATCAAGTCGATGTTTAGCTCGCTAAGGGCTCTGGCCGCCCTCGCCAAGGCGCCTGGCCTGTCTGGTATTTTCAGCGTCATCTCTACCAGCCTGGCCTTCGCCCCTGCGAAGAGCCCGACAATGGCGCATTTTTCATCCTTGTTCGAACGTACGACAACATAGCTCCCCTCCTGCATACCGAGCTCGTCCCTTATCCTCGAGGGGATCGTTACTCTCCCCTTAGAATCAATCCTTATGATCTCCTCGTTGTGTGCCATATGTCCCACCTCCAATCTTGCTTTGGCGAGTAATATTTTTTGCCACCGCGACATTTATTAGAAAACCATGACAGAGAGCAAACATTCGCTAAATATATGCGGGGTATTTTTATGGTCAGAATAATAAAAGTCGGCGTAGTGGTATTCCCGGACCTTGAAGAACTTGATCTCGCAGGCACCTGGGAAGTGTTGGGCGCAACAAGGAGACTTTTCCGCGAAGGCATGCTCAAGGAGGCTTATTTCGAGCTCGAGACTTGCGGCGTTGAGGTCGGCAACGTAAAGTGCTACCATGACCTGAAGATATTGGCCGAGAAGACAGTCTCTGAACTTCCAAATTACGATGTTGTCTTCGTTCCGGGAGGGCCTGGTCGGCTCAAGGCGCAGAAGGACCCGCGCATATTGGTGCCCATAAAGGCTGCCTATGACAAAGGGAAAGTGATCGCGTCGGTTTGCACTGGCGCCTTCATACTGGCAGAGGCAGGCATACTCAAGGGGAAGAAGGCCACATCATTCCATACAGTAGTCGACAAGCTTGCAGAGCATGGCGTGACACCCTTGAGGAAGAGAGTCGTGGTTGAAGGGAATATAATAACCGGCGCAGGGATATCTTCGTCGCTCGATGTTGGCATAACCCTTGTCAGTCAGCTTTTGGGCCCAGACGCTGCCAAAATCGTGGCGGAGTGGGTCGAGTACTGCCCTGTTGACAGATAAGCAAGGGCAACTCCTCTTTTTTTCATACGAAATACTTATTTCCGCCCCTTGGTTTAATGATGGAGACACCATATGGACGCCGCTACTGTCGCCACCATATCAGTTGCGCTTTCAGTTGATTCAATGGCAGTTGCGACGGCGATCGGGCTTACAATATCTGGAAAAAAGGCGTATAACGCGATAAAGATAGGCCTTTTTTTTGGCGCTTTTCAGTCATTGATGATGTTAATTGGCTGGGCAGCCGGCAGCAGCATAAGCGCCTACATATCTGCGCTCGATCACTGGGCAGCATTCGCGCTTCTTTCCATTGTTGGCTTAAAAATGATTTATGAGGGGCTCAAACCTGATCGTGATCAGAAAAAGGACGATGGATTATCGAACAGGCACATAACGGCGCTCTCGATCGCAACTAGCATTGATTCGCTTGCGGTCGGTCTGAGCCTGTCGTTTGTAGACGGCTCAATACTGGTGCCTGCCATTGCGGTCGGCACGATCTGCTTCGCCCTCTCGGCCCTTGCTTTGGTGGCAAGCGCTCAATTGTCGAGGTACCTCGCCGATCGGATTAAGGCTGTTGGAGGCATGGTCCTGATCGCCATCGGGATAAGGATCGTGCTGGAGCACGTGCTCGGTTGGTAGTACGCCATGCGCCAGGATAAGAGGATCAGATTGATTTCATTTGACGTGGACGGGACTCTAGTAACGTCGTCATTTGCTGATATGATATGGCTTGAGGTGATGCCCCAACTCGCTTCTGAGAGACTCGGCATACCTTTAGAAGACGCGAAGTCTATCCTCTTGGCAGACTACAAGTCAATAGGGTCGAATAGGCTCGAGTGGTACGACATATATTATTGGATCAAGAAATACCATTTGGACGTCAACCCAAAAAATCTGTTAAGGGAATACAAGGAAGCAGTGACGTTTTTCCCTGAAGTCCTGGACGTGCTTGACGATCTCAAAGACAATTTCGATCTGATGGTAATCTCGAATTCCTCAAGACTATTCCTCGAGATCACGACTGATGCACTGAAAGGGTACTTCAGACATGCCTTCTCTACAGTATCCGATTTTAATATGATGAAAAGCGTCGATTCGTACAAGTTGGCATGTGAAAAAATAGGCGCGCTTCCGCAGGAGGTGGCCCATGTGGGCGATAGCCACGAGCTTGATTACGTCCGCGCCCGCAGGGCTGGCATGCGATCATATCTGGTCGACAGGAGCGGCTACAGGAAAGGGCGCTTCATCGTAAAGGATCTCAAGGAGTTCAAAGCTAAGATCTTGGGCAAAGCGTGATCGTGCTAATGGGAACGGCACGATGGGAATGTTGCGGCGCACGCTTCACAGCCGTTCAAAAAGTTGAGTGAATGCCCCCCCTCGTCAGTCAGCGGTTCTGCATCTCTTCATACAGCTCGATCATCACCCGGGCCTTCACTTCCTTGTTTGTGAACATGGGCATCTTCTCCCCCAAGTCCAAGGCTATTATCACTGGGTTGCCCATGGAGTCGGTGACTCTCACTTCAGCGACATATTTCTTCTTCGAACCGGTTTCGACCGTCTTTGTCATTGCGTCGTAAATCCTGCTGATTGCCATTTGTAGGGCGACAGGGCTCGTGAGGTCTTGCGGAGAGAGGGCTAGCTGCGTGAAGCCTGCAAGCACCTCCCCTACCTTGGCTGTGCCCTCTAAAATGCCTATGATCTTGTTTTCTTTTTCGTCACTTGTTATTGCCAAACCAAAACCCCCTTAACAGTTATCGCGAGGCATTTAATATCTTTTCATAAACAGAACCGCTTAGAGTCTCGCCAAGTTCGAGAGCTTTTTGCCGTCTTGCTTGCCTTCGCCCAACAGCTTCTTTGTCGCGTTCAATACGCCGGTTGGAGAGAGCTCCAGGTAGCCACGCTCTACTAGCTGCTTCACCGCTTCGTTTGCACCCTCGATGCCTGCTTTCTGCATGTCCTCAAAAAGCCTCAGCATGCCTACGCTCCAATAGGTTTTGAAGTACTCTTTCAGCTTGATTACAGATTCGCTGTCCTCTTCGCCCATCGTGACGGCCTTCGGAACTGGCGGCTCAATCTCCTCCCCATCGTCAAAGAAGCCGTCAGGCGCCTTGAGCTTACCCTGCCCAATGAGGTCATTTACGACCGTCCTCAAGGTGTATTTCCCGATGCCCCTCTCTAGCGCCCAGCTTTCGATTTGAGGATACTCGACATAGCCTCCCCTATCCTTGATGTCATTGAGCACCATCTCCGCAATCTTCAGATAAGGATCATCGATCTCAATGTTCCCTTTGATGCTGACCTGCTCAGATGCCCGCAAGCTGTAGTGCCCCCAATAGCACAATAGGGCACCTCTCTTCCTGCCCTCCTTTAATGTTATCGCAACCGACGGGTTTGGACGATGCAAAGGCATGCGTCTCAAAAAAGTTATAATGCTTCAGCGCCATGTTATGCTAGACCGGTGATCAGCAATGGATGCCCCTAAAAAAGTGAGAGAATCGGCATTGGTCTCGACTCGGTGGATGTTCCCTTCCGACGCAAATCCCGCCGGCAATGTATTTGGCGGGGCGATCGTCAGGTACATCGATGAGATAGCTGCAGCAGTTGCGCAGCGCCACGCCCGGAAAAATGTTGTTATTGCCTCTATGGACCGAATGGATTTCCATAAGCCTGTGCGCGTGGGCGACCTGCTCACCCTTAAAGCGTCCGTCAATTATGTCGGAAACACCTCGATGGAAATAGGCGTCCGCGTCGAGGCTGAGAATCCACGCACAGGGATCACCATACATGCCGCATCTGCGTATGCCACCATGGTCGCTTTGGACGAAAACGGAAAGCCGACCGCTGTCCCGCGGCTATTGCCTGAGACGGATGAGGAAAAAAGGAGATATTCTGAAGGCGAGGCGCGCAGGAAACGTCGGCTAGGCATTAAATGAAGCTGGCAAAGCTGCAGCCGTACATCGAATGGATTTTGCGCTCATTTTTCTTAGGGAAGAAATGAGCTGCAATGGGCCCCTCATTTTTTGTAGAGCTCTACCCATAACGGGCAATCATAACGCTTCTCTGGGCAAATTCTCTTTGTGATGCAGGCAGGACCCGAATTCTCGAAGATTGCCGGTGCGACCCCCTTCACGAGGTTGAGCATCTGGCCAGCGAGCTCCCTTATCTCCCACTGTGCCCTCAGGCAGCACCTCAGCTCGAAGAAATTCATCAAGCTCCGCGCGTTCATTGTCACCACGATCTTGGTCGGCGATGCTTGTGGGAGTATGTACCGCGCGTCCTCTGTCGGTATCCCCATCGAGAGCAGCCTCCTGTACGCTTCCCTGCAGGCATCAAGCCCTTCAGCAAAGGCCTTTTGAGCCTCAGCTTGCTTTGAGATGCTCTCTGGCAGGATAAATTCGATCTCGTCGAACTTTACGTACCTCTGGCTCTGCTGGGAGTACGAAGCTATCCTGTGCCTGACGAGTTGGTGGCTGCATGCCCTTGATATTCCTTCTATGACGAAAGTGAAGCTTGCGTGCTCCAGGACCGAGAGGTGCCCGCTCGAAATAACCATTTTTAGGAGCCTTTTCATCTCCTCGGCTGAAAGGTCATTGTAAGCCTTTGTCGCGCTATGTTTGGAATAGCACTGCCTGGCGGCAGCTGCAGCCACGCGCTCAGGGTCTGGCGTATGGGCGAGGAGGGTTACCTTCATGGATGACACCAATTCCCTTCTGGACGAGCGTGTTTAAAACAGTTGTTTTTCAAATCATGCCCTTACCGCGACATTTGCCTATCGTTTCTTTCGCCCAGACCGATTCAAGGCGATTAAATCAACTCTTTATAAGAACAGATAGGATCGCAGCGC